>JASGGM010000166.1:0-5597 GCA_047605045.1 Acinetobacter sp.
AATTTTGCATTTTCATCATCAATCTGCTTTTGTACTGATTCAATTTGACTACGAATTGCCACAACCTGTGGCGCATCTGGATTTAAATAACTCAGTAAAGTTCGCTCTTCGGTACGAAGCTGCGCCAAATTACCTTGCAACGTTGCCACCAAAACTGAAACGGCCTGAGCTTGTGTTTCAGGATCAAACATTCGATTTTTATTTTGGTAAGCCAGTAATGCATCACGCGCATGATTTAGTTTTGTTGTCGCATCGGTTAACTGCTTTTCCGCATAGATCAATTGTTCAGTGGCAATACTCTGTGAAATATGATTAATAAAAGTATCACTTTGATTGAGAATTTCCTGGTTCAACTTTAAAGAAAACTGTGGTGTAAAACCTTGCGAAGACACATCCAGCATCATAGTTTTTTCATCAAGATTGACTACTACGCGATCATTAAAATATTTTATAACATCTTCAATTGGCGCATCTTTATTTAAAGAAAAAATAGGGTCTCCAGATACAGCAAATTCTTTTCGTAAATTTAAGACCTTATCCAGCTTTTCAATCATATCTCGCGATGTAATATAAGTTTTAAGTATATTCGCATCTTCTGAACTGGTATTTGCAACACCCAGTAATGCCGTTAAACCTGATGTATCTGTTGTTGTCGCCTCACCTACTTGCTTCACTAAAACTGTCGATTCCGATGAAAAACGATCATGCGCAAACAGTAATAAATACAAAACAATAATAATTAGAGGAAGTACAACCAATCCTCCATAGGCAATGGTGAGTCGTTTATTTATTTTGGATTGCATATGCTTTATACACCTCTACCGCATCTTGTACATTATCAAAATATTCTGCTTTTCCATCCCGCACCAAAAAAGCAACATCGCAATTTCGTGTTAAATCGTTTAAATCATGAGACACCATAATAATATTAGACTTCTGTTTCAATTCATCTAATAATGCTTGGCTTTTTTTACGAAACGACGCATCACCCACCGCACCAACTTCATCCAGCAAATAATAATCAAAATTAAAGGCCATGCTTAAACCAAAACCAATTCGACTTCGCATCCCTGAAGAATAACTCTTCATTGGCATATCAAAGTACTTACCTATATCAGCAAAACTTTCAACAAAGTCAACAACCTGACTAACTTGCTGCTCAGTTGAGACATATAAGCGAGCCACAAAACGTACATTTTGCCGTGCAGTTAAACTACTTTGAAAGCCTCCCGACAGTGCCACTGGCCATGAAATCGATTTATTAGTAACAACCTTACCGGAGTCAGCATAATCAATCCCTCCAATAATTCGTAGTAAAGTACTTTTACCAGCACCATTTTTACCTAATAGAGCCACGCTTTTGTTTTCAGGTAAAATGACATTTAAGTCTTTAAATACGAAGTGTCTACCTTTAGGGGTAATATAAGATTTAGTTAAATGACTAAGTTCAATCATTTTGATTTCACCATTCGATGCTCAAAACGCTTATACAACAACAAACCTAAAAATATACTTCCTACAGTCCATTCCACAAAATATCCAAGATCAATCCCTTCCACCAATGGATATGTCGGTGCAACTGCATTGCGCATGTGCTCAACAATATGAATTATAGGATTCCACAGCAAATACTGTAAATATTGTTCAGGAATAACATGAATCGAATAAATAATTCCAGACAAAAAGTATAATATTAAAAACAATGCAGACAGAAACTTACCAATTTCTCTAGAAAAATCTCCAATAACCATTAAAATTAAACTACATCCGGTCATAAATAAAAATAGAAGAAACCAATATCCAACCAACTGAGGAATTGAATCAAAATTTATATGATAACCCCACCACAGCAATATTAATGAAAAAAATAAATAAGTAGTAAAACTTAAAAAACCTTCCATAACACTTCTAGCGAGGATAGAGTCTATAGGCTTAACTGGTCTATAGGAAAATAATCCCTTATTAGATTGAACAGCATTTAAAGATTGTAAAACACCCTTGCGGAACATAAAGAAAGGTAAGATTCCATTTGCAAGGAACACTGGATAATCCATACCCGGCAAAGTACGATGCATTACTGTACCAAATAATAAAATCATTATACCAATATTACATAAAGGTTCTAAAAATACCCATAAATAGCCTAGACGGTAGGGTCCAAAGCGAGTTTGTAATTCTCGTAAAAATAATGCTCGAATAGCAATATACATCACCTTTAAACCACCACGAGGCTTAAGGCGAGGTAATTTTTTACTGCTCAATGCTGTCATGCTCGGCTCTGCCATAGTAATCAACTAAAATCGATAAAACTTGGTTGTAATTTGCTGAAACAATCATACAGGCTTAATGTCTTCTTAAAAAGTTACCAAAGTTTAAAAATACAGCGTTAAAAATAATCCCCCAGCCAAAAACAAACCCAAAACACTGTTTTTATTAAATTTATTAAATATCTCAATAGCAACTTGTTTCAATTCTTTACAAACATCACCATGAAGCACTATCAAACTTCAAAGAATACATTTACCAACTTAATCATACTTTTTATAAAAAGCGCACAAATATAAATCTTTTACTTAGATTTACACTGTTTTTACTTATTTATTACTGCATACAGAACGATTGAATCAAGCACTTTTTAGAACATCGCATTGTCTTAACCACAAAGAATAAAATCTACCAATAAAGCAAACGCACTACTACCATCCAATTTAAATCCTTTTAAGAAAGTTTATGATTTTATTTTTAGGTGTTTTTCAACCAAAACATTTAATTTTTTTACTGTTTACAACTCAAAAAAAAGCTGCTTCATTTACATGAAACAGCTTTTTTCCACAAAGATCAATTAACCAAGTTTTTTGGTTACATAATCAATTGCAGATTGAACAGTTGTGATTTCGTTAGAATCTTCATCAGGGATCGTGATGTCGAAGTCATTTTCGAAAGACATAACAAGTTCTACAAGATCTAGAGAGTCAGCACCCAAATCATCCGTGAAAGATGCTTCGTTTTTGATCTCTTCAGCGCGGATACCAAGTTGCTCTGCGACTGCTTGCTTAACACGTTGTTCGATATCGCTCACAGGAATTCTCCTCATTGCTTGTGGCGTTTTAAATCGCCGTTAGTTTAATAGATTATCAAAAATTATGAAAGTTTAATGGGGCGGTTAAGCCATATATAAACCACCATTTACATGTAAGACATTACCTGTAATGTAACTGGATTTATCACTCGCAAGGTAGCTGACTGCATTGGCGATGTCCTGAGGTTCACCTAAACGACCCAATGCAACCTGCTCACTCATTTTCTTACGAATTTCTTCACTCAACTGATCTGTCATTTCAGTTGCAATAAAACCTGGAGCAACACAGTTCACTGTAATTTGTCGACTTCCCATTTCTTTAGCTAAACTGCGACTAAATGCTTCAATACCTGCTTTAGCAGCGGAATAGTTTGCCTGACCTGGGTTGGCAAAATGCGCTACAACTGAACTAATGTTGATAATACGTCCAAAACGGGCACGCGTCATACCTTTCAATACTCGTTTTGAAAGGCGATAAACCGCTTTTAAATGAATATTGAGGATATCATCCCAATCATCTTCCGTCATACGAAGTAATAGATTGTCACGCGTGATGCCCGCATTATTCACTAAAACCAAAACCGAACCATGCTTTTGTTCAATACCACTAATCAGTTGCTCAATCGCTTCAGCATTACGTACATCCAAGACAGCACCTTCACCTTGTTCAGCAAAGGCCTGACTCAGTTTTTCAGCACCCGCTTCAGAAGTTGCGGTTCCAATAACAAAGAAACCATCCTGAATAAGTTGTTGTGCAATAGCAGCACCAATGCCGCGACTCGCGCCTGTAACTAATGCAATTTTACGTTGCTCTTGCTGTGTCTGTGTCATGCAATTTTCCCTTCTGCCACTAAAATAGCACTTAGGGCATCTTCTATGCGACTTTTACTGTCGATCGCAAATGTTTTTTCAATATTTGGTAAGCGTTTTGCCAAATTACCCAAAACTGTGCCGGGTCCACATTCCACGATATATCCCACACCCTGATCCTGTAAGAACTGCATGGTACGTGTCCATTGCACAGACTGATATAATTGTGCAGTTAAAGCCTGACGTAATGCTTCAACCGAACTTGCAATTCCAGCATTTATATTTTGTATTACAGGAAGGCGGGGTAGCTCAATGGCAGTTTGTTCCAAAGCGATGGCAAATTGCTCAGCAGCAGGTTTCATCAATGAACAATGCGATGGCACAGACACAGGCAATGCAATGGCCTTCCCACCTTGTGTCTTAGCTTCAGCCATGACAGCATTAACCAATTCAGTTGTACCCGCAATGACCACTTGACCTTGTGAATTATAGTTTGCAGCTTCAACTGAGCCTTGACCTTGTTCAGTCACAACCTTACATAATTCAAGCACTTGTTCATCACTTAAACCCAATATTGCCGACATTGCACCAACACCTTGAGGTACAGCCGTTTGCATGAGTTTGCCACGCAAATGCACCAGTTTCACCGCATCTGCCAAACTCATGGCTTCTGCTGCAACTAGCGCACTGTATTCACCTAATGAATGGCCTGCAAGATATTTCGGTGCAAGACCACCCAAATCCAACCATGTGCGCCATAATGCAATACTTGCCGTGAGCAACACAGGTTGTGTATTCGATGTTTCGTTTAGGCCTTCGCCAGTTTGTGCAATTTGCCATAAGTCGAAGCCCACAGCATCCGATGCTTCAGCAAAAGTTGCTTGCACACCACTAAACTGCTCTGCAATTTCGGCGAGCATGCCGACTTTTTGCGAACCTTGTCCAGGAAACACAAATGCAGTTTGAGTTGCTTGAGCCATTTGCTCGAGTCGTTTAGCAGACATAAAAAGAACCCTTTTGTCTTCGTCTTCCAGTTCGAGCAGCAATTTAACATTAAAATGATGTGATTTTAATTGCCAAATACAACATTTCACAGCAACCATACTTTACAAAATTCTTGCAATAAAAAAGGGAGCTTTCGCTCCCCTTTTCGATTAAGCATAACGCTTAATTTGGTTTTCAATTATTCAGCAGCAGCTTTAGCGAATAATTGACGACCACGGTAAACACCATCTTTAGTCACGTGGTGACGGCGATGAGTTTCACCAGTAGTTTGGTCTACAGTTAAAGCATTCTCGGTTAAAGCGTCATGAGAACGGCGCATGTCACGGCGAGAGCGACTTTTACGGTTTTGCTGAACGGCCATGATGGCTCCTTACACAAATCGAAAAAATGGATCAGAACAAATTCAGTTGCCTTAACCCAAAAGTATAACACACTTTTATGAGTTAAGTTTACCTTTTAAACCTGCTAAAACATCAAACGGATTATCTCGTTTTTCTTCAACAGGTTCTTGTTCTTTCGGTTGATGCTTATGTTCGCAAGCAGAATGCTTGGCAGACAATGGCACCAACAATAACAATTCATCTTCAAGTAAAGCGAGTAAATCGACAGTGGCAGGTTGTTCATACGAACCTTTTGTCGATGACTCATTTTCACCTAAAACGATGAAATCAGCATCCTCATCCAAGCGCTCTATCAGTGACTC
>JASGGM010000167.1:0-5479 GCA_047605045.1 Acinetobacter sp.
GAAGTTGAAGCACCAGGAGAAGCGCCCATTAACGCTGCAACAGCACGATCTTTCGATACAAACACTTCGGTACCGAACTGTAAAGATGCAGGTTTACCAGGTTCTTTCTTAATGATCTGAACACGTTGGCCACCTTGACTCAAATGCCAATCTTTTGGATTTGCATTTGGATAATAACGTTTTAACTCTTTGAAACGATCTTCATCAGACATCATGACTTGACTGATTAAGTATTTGACTAAATCTAGGTTTTCTACGCCAATCGTTGCCATTGGGAACAAGTTGTTTTTGTTGGTGTTTGCAATTAAATCAAGTTGAGAACCATTTTTCAGGAATTTGTTTGAATACGTTGCAAATGGACCAAATAGGGTATATTTCTTGCCATCAATATAACGCGTATCAATGTGCGGTACAGACATCGGTGGTGCACCAAAGTCGGCACGACCATACAATTTGGCAGTATGACGACTGGTAACAGCAGGATTGTCAGTAATTAAGAACTCACCACCTACAGGGAAGCCAGCATACTGTTTTGCTTCTTCCAAACCTGTCATTTGCAACATTTTGATTGCTGCGCCACCTGCACCAATAAAGACAAAACGCGTTTTGACATGGCTGGTTTTGCCAGTTTTCAAATCTTTAAATTCAACAGACCAAGTTTTGTCATCATTCGGGCTGATGCCTGTGACTTCAGTAGATGTTGCCAATTTAAAGTTTGGAGATTTTTGAAGATGATTCACCAATTGTGTTGTGATTGAACCATAGTTCACATCAGAACCGATTTCCATACGTGTAGCCGCAACTTTTTGTGTTGGGTCACGTCCTTCCATTGTTAAAGGCGCCCATTCTTTAATCACATTTGGATCTTCCGTAAACTTCATGCCTTGGAAGAACGGGCTTTTGATCATGGCTGCATAACGTTTCTCAAGAAACTGAACGTTATCACCCCAAACAAAAGCATGATGTGGAACTGGATTAATAAAGGTTTTAGGTTCGCCCAAAACACCATTTTTAACTTGGTAAGCCCAGAATTGTTTTGCAACTTCAAATTGAGAAGCCACTTTTTCAGCTTTGGAAATTTCCATTTTACCGTTTTTCTCTTCGGTATAGTTCATTTCCATGAAGCCTGAGTGACCAGTACCCGCATTATTAAAGCCATTAGAGCTTTCCTGTGCGACCTTGTCCAAGCGCTCGTACATACGAATCTGCCAATTTGGCTGTAATTCATTCAGATATGTACCAAGTGTTGCACTCATGATACCGCCACCAATCAGTACAACATCAACAACAGGTTCATTGCTTTCCGTTTTGATGTGCTTAGAGGCAATTGGTCTAAACAGGAAGATAACCACTAAAATTATTAATACTAAAAGCAGTACCAATAAAGATTTTAAAAATTTATTCATTTAATTTCCCTTTAAAATTAAATGGTTCGTCTTATTCAAGACAATAAGATCTAACACAAGAAATGATGAAAAAAACGTTTTGTAAAATGAAAACTGACTAACAAAGCAGAAAGTAGATCAATCTTAACTAGAACTTTAGTATAACAATTGTGAATTTAAATGAACAGATTGCATATCATCGGCTATTTTGTAAGCAAAAAACACGTTGTGAAGAAAGTGATTATAAATCATCATCATAGTTAAAAATTATGCGGGTATAAAATATAAAAATATAAGGCTAATTGAGAAAATATTTTATTTAATTTTTTTAAAAGAACTCAAAAGATTGCAAAGGCTTGAATTGCAGCAGACAAAAACACTACAAACGTGTTTGTGATATTGAGTTAGCTTAAAATCAACTACTGGTCGAAATTTATTTGATAGTTATAACAAAAAGTGGTTAAATAGTGAAATAGTTTGTATTTTATAATAAAAATATAGATCATTATACAATTAGCTATAGGTGCCGTAGGCGTGCATTATAGTTTGTCTCGATCACTATTATTAAGGCATCTCGTTTGAACAATCATGACTGGCTGGTTCTGATGTCTATTTCAAGTAATCGTGGTAATTTGAAATGCAAGATTGAGAGGTTGAGGCAATCACTATGACATAAAATGTCGAGGTATGATCATGAGTCGTGAATTTTCACCCTATAGCAAGAATCAGGTTTACTGGCCAGAGACCAAGTCGGGGGAAGATTTATGTCATTCAAAAAAATCATTGAGCGAGCAACATTTGAGTCAAAAAATATCAGCTTTTTATGATGGTTTAGATGTCATACCGCACATGTTGGCCTTTGTTCCTTCAGGAAATCTTGATCAATCTGTTTTTAATAAACATTGGTTAATGTGTATAGAGCAGTCCATTCATCAGGGGAAACATGCTTGGTTGCAGATGATGCATCCTGAAGATTTTGAAGATTTCAGCGTATTATGGAATCACCGTACCGTCAACAGTACACAAATGAATAAAGAATGCCGTATTCGTATGCTGGATCATGAATATCATTGGTGCTTGGTGACAGCGAATCGTTTGGATAATGGACGTGACTGGTTATTCAATTGTGTCAACCTTCATCATCTTCTAACAGAAAATCATGAACTCGCTGACAAGCTACAACAAAACAAAGAGATGTTGGATGTGAGTGTCGACTGTATCAAAGAAATCACCCCTGATGGCCGTTTAATTCATATGAACAAAGCGGGATGTTTGGCTTTGGGGGTGCCTGTAAACAGTCAAACATTTAATCAGGTCTGGTTAGATTTACTTCCTCCAGAAATCCGCAAAGTGGGGCGTATTGCTTTGAAAAAGGCAAGACTGGGACAGGTCGCTCGCTTTTCTGGTAGAAGTGAACATAACGGCCAGATCCAATATTGGGATAATATTCTGACCCCGCAATTTGATCTTCATCATCAAGTGAATCGCATCCTTTGTGTGTCACGTAATATTTCAGAACAACGCAAAGCAGAAATTAAATTAAAAGCTTCAAGTCAAATCGATGAGCTAACAGGGTTGCTAAATCGTCGTTCATTCAAAAAAAAGGTACAAATGGCACTTGCCCGAGCCAAACGTTATCAAAAAAATTTAGGTATTCTGGTTTTAGATCTTGATCATTTCAAGCATGTTAACGACACCTTGGGACATGCTGCAGGCGATCATCTATTGCGTGTACTGACGAAACGAATAGTACAGGTGTTGAATGGATGTGGGAAAATTGCCCGTTTAGGGGGCGATGAATTTGCAATTCTGGTTGAGGATATACATGATCAGAATAGATTAATGACTGTTGGCAATGAAATTCTTAAACAATTTGAAAAGCCTATTGTGTATGCAGATAAAATTATTAATGGGGGAATGAGTATTGGTGCTGCCACATATCCATTGCACAGTGACCACTATTCAGGATTAATGCGCTGTGCAGATATTGCACTCAATGATGTGAAAGCAGCTGGACGAGGGACAATATCGATCTATAGTGAAGGTATGCAGCGTATAACAACTGAGTCGATGTCTCAGTTGAATTTAGCCCGTTCGATTTTGCGAGATAATTGTATCGTTCCACATTATCAGCCTAAATTTAATTTGATAACAGGTAAAATTATGGGCTTTGAAGCGTTGCTGCGTTGGAGAGATGAGCAGGGCTTGATTCAACTGCCGCAACATCTTGTGGAATCATTTGAAAACTATGAATTGGCAACCAAAATTAGTCATAGTATGCAACAGCAGATTTTTCAGGATATGGCACACTGGATCGAGGCAGGGTTGGAATTAGTTCCAGTATCTATCAATATTGCACCGATTGAATTTTTAAGAGATGACTGTGCCGAATTATTGTTAACACGCATGGCTCAATATGATATTCCGGCACATCTGGTACAGATTGAAATTACCGAACATATTTTTACTCAACGTGCCCGTATTTATGTGACGCGTGCATTGCAGTTAATGCGTGCCAAGGGAATTAAAATTGCGTTAGATGACTTTGGCACAGGCTATTCATCATTAACACATTTGCGTGATTATGCTGTGGATTATCTAAAAATTGATCGAGATTTTGTCAATAAAATGAACGATGAACAATCTATTTTGGCGATTGTAAAAGCGATTTGTCAGTTAGCGCCAAGTTTTTCATTGGATGTGGTTGCTGAAGGGATTGAAAATAGCATTCATAAAGAAACTTTGATTCAAGCAGGTTGTTTGTATGGTCAGGGGTATTTGTATAGTGCTGCTATTGCGGCTCAAGCTGTTCCTGAGTTTTTAAATGAGCATGAATGAGATGCTGTATTTCTCAGCGTCAACCATGCATGCATAAAAAAACTGAATCATTAGATTCAGTTTTTTTATGCATTTGATGGTCTGCTAGAGAGACGCGTTATTTGGCACAGCATCGGGTTGAGGTAGACGCTGTTTAATGATGGCATAGACCACACCAGTGACAAGACTACCAATCGCGATGGCCAACAAATATTTCACAGGATAATTAATCGCATTTGGAATCACCAAGGCAATAATACCGCCGTGAGGTGTAACTAACTGACATTTAAACATAGCAACCAATGCACCTGTAACAGCGCCGCCAGCGATAGTACATGGAATAACGCGAATAGGGTCCTTGGCAGCAAAAGGAATGGCGCCTTCAGAAATAAAGCATAGACCAAGGACTACAGCTGCTTTACCTGCATCTTGTTCAGGTTTGGCAAATTTGTTTTTGGCAATGAAGGTTGCAATGGCCATGCCCAAAGGTGGCACCATACCTGCTGCCATAGTAATTGCCATAGGTTCATAGGTTTGCGATGTTAATAAACCGACAGTAAATGCATAGGCTGCTTTATTGATGGGCCCACCGAGGTCGATACACATCATGGTGCCCAACACAATGCCCATAATCATGGCATTGGCGGTGCCCATATTGGCAAGGAAATCTTTGAGTAATTCAAAGAGTTGCGCCACAGGGTGTCCCACGATATAAATCATGATTAAGCCCACTGCCAAACTGGCGAGTAAAGGAATAATCAGAATCGGTTTTAAGGCTTCTAAACTTGAAGGCAATTGAACCTTTTTCGCTAGGAATAAAGCAATATAACCGGCAAGAAAACCAGCCACCAAGCCACCAAGGAAGCCTGCTTGTAATTGTGATGCCAGTAAACCACCGATTAAACCGGGTGTTAAACCGGGGCGGTCAGCGATGGAGTAGGCGATATACCCTGCTAACATTGGTACCATTAAGGTAAAAGCAGCAACACCAATTTGTTTTAACGCTGCAGCAAAACTACCATCAACGGGGTTTAAACCAAAAATAAATGAAATCGCAATAATCAAACCACCTGCTACCACCATGGGCAACATGAATGATACGCCTGTCAGTAGGTGCTTATAGACCCCCGCTTTTTCTTTACTCTCACTTTCGCCTGCTGACTGCTGTTTGCCTGCTTCTAGTGTTTTGGCTTCAGCAATCGCATTTGCAAAGGCTTTATCAGTTTGTTTTAGCGCAAAGCCTGTCCCACAACGGTACACACGTTTACCAACAAAAC
>JASGGM010000168.1:0-5472 GCA_047605045.1 Acinetobacter sp.
GGCACTGCTTTTAAAATCTTTATTCCAGAGTTCATGGGCAACACGATGCATGATGAGTGCATGAATACCTGGATAGGTGGTGAGGACTTCAAGCGTATTTCGGGCAGCAGGATCACGAGCAAATACCGCTTGAATATCATCCTTGAGTTGCTTAATCATGATGATGCTCCTGATCGTTCGATTTTTTCCATTTACCCTGACTCAATGCCATCACACGGCTGAATACGCCACGTAATAGATGATATTCCATTGTATCTAATTGAATTCTTCCAAATAAACGGCGTAAACGCAACGGCAGTAATCGTGGATTTTCAGGGTCCAGAAATTCTATTTCCGCCAACATCTTTTCAAAATGAGGGTAAAATTGTTGCATCTGTTCTTGCGTGACCAGTGGTTCATCCCATGGCATATCAATATTGTCACTAACAGGCATTAAGTTGTGCTGAATCGTCTGTTTGGGGTGTGTATTGGTGTTTTCGTTCAGCGTTGCCATGCGTAGTTCATAGCAGATAATTTGAATCGCTTGCGCGACATTCAGAACACCATAATCACTATTGACTGGAATCGTGACGTGAAAATTTGCCAAAGCCAATTCTTCGTTGGTCAGTCCTCGATCTTCACGACCAAACATAATGGCAATTTGTTTGTGTTGCTGTGTAATTGCGGTCGCAATTTTTTCACTGGCAGGGCGTGCATCTAGCAATGGCCAAGGAATAGTGCGACTGCGGGCACTGGTACCAAAAACCAAATGGCAAGGGGCTAATGCTTGTTCTAAGGTGTCAACCACTTCAATCTGTTCGAGTAAATCGGTTGCACCTGCGGCCAAAGCATCAATATCTGGATGGGGATAGATTTTTGGTGCGACTAAAACCAATTTACTTAAACCCATTGTTTTCATTGCACGTAAAGCACTGCCAATATTTGCAGGGAGTGTGGTATTGACCATAACAATACGGATGTGGCTTAAATGCGAGCCGATGGTCGCATTATCAAAATCACTCATATTTATCCTATTATTTATTTCATGATGTTTAAAGATTTACGAATATTGGCTGACGTCAGGCTCGTATTGACTGGCTTCGTATTGATCTAATGCATCATCAAAACTTACATCTTCTGGCGGGGGAGGAACGTAAGCGGGTTTGGCATTTTGTTCAACAGCTTTGGCGGCTTTGGATTTTACTTGGTATTCGATATGAATGGCATCCTTACCAAAGTAATCTCGTAATTGGCTAAGTGCCTCATCTAAAGGTGCGATCTTCCATTGTTCACCAAAATGAAGTTCAGCATGTGCGTAGGGGAATTCAAGTTTGAATAGCAAGGGAATATGTTGAATGTCTGGTTGGTTACAGAACGGTTGCAACATTTTTTGCAAATCTTTAGACAGTTCAGCGCTGAACATGTGGTCATCGAGCTGGATCCGAATGTGTTGAGCACGTTTTTGACGAACTTCATTTAAGTTAAAGGCCTTGCTTAAACGTCCCATCGGGCGGTCAAAGCCTTCTCGTTCATAAATTTCACCTTCTATAATCACGACCCGATCTATTTGTACAATGTCTTTAAAGCGTTGGAAACGTTCGTGATTGCAACTGACTTCAATACGTGCTGTGCCATCATCTAAAGTAATCATCATTCGATTCGGGAAGTTGGCAACATCAATCACCAATCCTGCAAAAACGATGGTTTGTCCTCGACGTGTGGAGGTTAATTCATTAATTTTTGCAGGAATAAAAGATTTTAATTCAGTTCGATACACATCAATAGGATGACCCGTTAAATATAAACCCAGTGTATCTTTTTCGCCTTTTAAACGAACTTCATCACTCCATGGCTTGACGGGTTTGGCAGGCTTGCGTTGTACTTCTTCAACCTCGCCAAATAAATCCATCATGCCACTTTCACGGTTTTGTCTGGCTTGTTCGGCAGCTTGTACCGCTTCAGGAAGTTGTGCCATTAAACTCGATCGTTCAATACCTAAACAATCTAATGCACCTGCCCGAATCAGGGCTTCTAAAGTTCTTTTATTAATTTTCTTTAAGTCGACACGATGGCAGAAATCAAATAGGTCGGTATAAGGGCCATCTTGTAATCTTGAATCAATGACCGATTGCATTGCTTGTTCGCCCACGCCTTTAATGGCACCTAATCCATAGACAATCGTTTTTTCATCGCTGGCATGGAATTGGTAAATTGACATATTAATGGATGGGGGGAGAACTTTTAACGCATTATTGCGACAGTCATCAATTAAAAATACCACGCTGTCTGTGTTCTGCATTTCCGATGACATGACTGCTGCCATAAATTCAGCAGGGTAATGCGCTTTTAACCATGCTGTATGATAGGCCACCAGTGCATAGGCAGCAGCATGCGATTTGTTAAAACCATAGCCTGCAAATTTTTCCATATAGTCAAAAATATGGTTGGCTGTTGTTTCATCAATGTCTTTTTCAGCGGCACCTTTTAGGAAGATTTGGCGTTGTTTGACCATTTCTTCAGGTTTCTTTTTACCCATCGCACGGCGAAGTAAATCTGCACCACCCAGTGTATAACCTGCACAAATCTGGGCAGTCTGCATGACCTGTTCCTGATACACCATAATGCCGTAAGTGGGTTCAAGCACCCCTTCAAGTAAGGGGTGTAGATAATCAAATTCCCCGCCATGCATACGATGAATAAAGTCTGGAATAAGATCCATTGGGCCAGGACGATACAACGAAACAAAGGCAATAATTTCTTCGAATTTACTTGGTCGAGCCTCTTTGAGCATGCGTTTCATCCCAGTCGATTCAAACTGGAATACCGCAGTGGTATTTGCATTGGCAAAGACCTCAAAGGCTTTTTTATCGTCTAATGGTACGTAAGCAATGTTTAAAGGTTGTGTGATATCGGGGCGTTTATTAATGTTTTGAATCGCGTCTTCAATAACAGTAAGGTTACGTAAACCCAAGAAGTCAAATTTAACTAAGCCTGCCGATTCAACATCATCTTTATCGAATTGGGCAACACGGTTGGTTCCATCGGCATCGCACATCACTGCAGCGAAGTCGGTAATTTTACCAGGTGCAATGACTACACCGCCTGCATGTTTACCAGTATTACGTGTAATCCCTTCTAATTTTAATGCCATCTCCCAAATTTCGCTGGCATCTTCATTGTCTGGATTGGTTGGATTGGTAACAATATCCTTTAGCTGGGGTTCCATATCAATGGCAGTGACGAGATCGACACCCAAAGGTTTAGTAGGCACCATTTTAGAAATACGATCGGCTAAACCATACGATTTACCGAGTACACGGGCAACATCACGAATCGCACCTTTGGCTGCCATGGTACCAAACGTCGCAATTTGCGAAACGGCTTCACGACCATAATGGCGGGATACATAGTCAATCACCCGATCACGACCCGCAATACAGAAATCGACATCGAAGTCGGGCATGGATACGCGTTCTGGATTGAGAAATCGTTCAAATAGCAAATCGTAGCGTAATGGATCCAGATCGGTAATTTTTAGGCTATACGCCACCAATGATCCTGCACCTGAACCACGACCTGGCCCGACGGGTACACCATTATTTTTTGCCCAGCCAATAAAGTCCATGACAATAAGGAAATAGCCTGGGAATCCCATTTTAAGAATAATACCAATTTCGTAAGTCAAACGTTCGTCATAAGGCTTACGAATTTCTGGCCAATCTTCATCGCGTTGTGCCGATGGATAGAGATATTCCAGTCGTTCTTCCAAACCTTCTTTAGATAAATGTGCGAAATAGCTATCGATGGTAAAGCCATCAGGAATGGGATATTCGGGTAAGAAATAGGTATCGAGTTGTAGGCTGACATTACAACGTTTGGCAATATTTACCGTATTTTCGATGGCGCTTGGAAGATCTGAAAATAGTTCTGCCATTTGCTGGGCAGTCTTAAAATATTGTTCGGTACTGTAAATGCGAGGACGGCGATCATCTGCCAGAACGTAACCATCGGCAATACAAACACGGGCTTCATGGGCTTCGTAATCTTCTTCGGAAATAAAATGCACATCATTGTGTGCCACCACACCAATACCAAACTTAGCCGCCAATTTCACTGCTTCAGCAATAAAAATTTCTTCATTTGGGCGATTGGTTCGGGTGAGGGCTAAATAAACACGGTTACCAAATTTTGCATGCCATTCTTGTAGTAAAGGTTCAGCTTTTTGTGGATTCGATGAACAGAGCATTTGTCCGACATCACTGTGTAAGCCAAGGAGAAGAATCAAGTCATTGTGTTGTTCTAATATCCAGTCTTTTTGTACACAGGCAATATCAAGTTGTTGTCCTTCAATATAACCACGCGAAATAATTTCAGTCAGGTTGCGCCAACCTGTGTTGGTCATGGACAGCAAAGTAACACGTTGTTCAGCTGAGTTGAGTCGAACTGCGCCGCCTAAAAGGGGTTTAATACCTTTGCCTAAACAGGACTTATAAAATTTAACAGCTGCATGTAGGTTAGATAAATCGGTAAGTGCAAGGGCAGGCATTTCCTGTTGCACAGCAGTTTTCATTAAATCAGGTATGCGAACAATCGACTCTGTAATCGAAAATTCTGTATAAATACCAAGATGTACAAACTGCATAGACCAACCCTTTTTGAGACTTATGCATAGTTTAACATGCAAAGTGAAATGGAAATGGCTAATATTTTAGCAACCATGCGTTGATTTTTGTTGGCTTTATCGAGAATTAAAAATGGCGGCATATCATGCCACCATTTTTAAGAAAAAATAATGTCGAATAAGGCGATTGCTTAATCGAGATTAGTATTCATAAAACATGCGTTGAATTTCACTGCTGTCATTGGTTTTAGTCAATGCTAACGCTGCCAGAATACGTGCTTTTTGAGGGTTAAGATCATGACTTACGATCCAGCCATATTTTGAATCAGGTTGTTCTGCATCACGAAGTACAAAGCCACCTTGGCTGACACGAGATGAACGAATAATTTGGATGCCTTTTTTGTCATGCAAATCACGTAACGTCGGCACAATATAATTCGCGACGGAGCCATTCCCTGTACCTGCGTTGATAATTGCTTTCGCACCCGCGTTAGCAAATGCTTCATAAGCAACAGGAAGCATTGAATCAGAGCCATAAGCAATTTGAACAGTTGGTAAAGCATCACCTTTAATATTTTCAATATTAAATTCAGATGTATTGGTATTACGTTTTACAGATTGTCTAAACCAATATGGTTTACCTTCAATGACTGTACCCAAGGCACCCCAAGGGCTTGAGAATGCGTTGGTATGCAAGTTAATTGACTTTGTTACATCACGTGCAGCAAAAATAGAATCATTCATAAGCACGAGTACACCTTTATTTTTAGCATCATTTGCTGACGCTAAAGCAACGGCGCTGTAAAGATTCAATGGGCCATCGGCCGAAAGCGCAGTCGATGGGCGCATTGACCCAACCAATACAATTGGTT
>JASGGM010000169.1:0-5454 GCA_047605045.1 Acinetobacter sp.
TATGAATGATGATCCGCCAGCCTCGTGACCTCTTCCGCCCATTCGAGTGCTGCTAGTTCCCGAGCCGAATAAACGTCAACATCTCTCCATGCGGCTACAAGATCGAGCTTGATAGCATCGATTCCGATGCGACGAGCGATTTGGAGGTGGAACTGAATGCAGAATGCGCATCCGTTAATTTGAGAAACGCGAATTTTGACTAGCTCGGTCAACGTCTTCTCTAGCCCCGAATCATCAACCGCTTTGCCCATCTCCAGCAAGGCCGCCAAAGCGGCAGGAGAAATTTTCTGGAATCCCGCGTAGGAAAAGTGTGCCTCGGTAGGTGTAGTCGTTATGTTCATCTTTAAAACCCCGCTCATCTCGTGATATTATCAGAATACGAACAATATATCAGAGTTCTTACAATGGTCAAGATGGACAATTCTGCTCTACCCGAAGTAGGGGAAGGCAAGCGCGGGGAAGATGGGTATTTGGGCTATTTGCTGCGGCAAGCGGCGAATGCCTATCGGTATCGCGTTGAGCAGGCGTTGAGCGACCTGCAACTCACGCAACCACAATTTGCGGTCATGACGATGCTCGGAGCTTATCCCGGCCACTCAAGCGCAGACTTGGCACGTCTAGCCCTCCTGACGCCGCAGACGATGAGCGTCATCGTCACCAATCTGGTGAAGATGGGTCTTGTCAATCGTCGCGCCCATCAGGTCCATGGTCGAATACAAAAGCTGGAACTGACCAATCAGGGAAAGGATTTGCTTCAGGCAGCCAAGACACGGGTCTACGGTTTGGAAAACGCCATGCTCGCTGTTCTGTCAAAGGATGATGAAGCCGTCATAAAAAAATGGCTGGTTAAGGTCGCTGCCAATAGTTATAAGGCACCAGACGTATGACCTGTGGCAATGAATTGATTAATTTATTCTATCCGTCCAGCAAGTGCATCAAATTATAGGGTACACATTATTTAAGGTAAGCCTATTCACTCTTTGAAGAAAAAACACCATCATCGTAGCGAAAATAATAAATTCCCAATAAAGGAGGATCATCTTTGCGCGCATTGCGCTTACTGATAAGAGGAAGATCCGCCCTTGAAGGATCATGCCACTTCAATTTCAATAAAACACCTTCGGTAATTCTAACAAAATTAAGATATTTTCTAGAAACCCGAAGGGCAAGCCATCCCAAAAAAACAAAATTCAATCCTAGCCCTCCTGATATAACCATCAGCAGGTTTACCCAATCCCCCCCAATTCACCCCGCCTTTGATCAGACCAACAACACCTATCAAAACAATTGTGGACACTGTGATCATAAAAAACCAACGCAAGAAAAATCGCCAAGACATCCAATAATGCGCAATCTTTCCTCGCGTGCAATGGGGTCTCAAAGCAATAATTTTATCCAAAGGCCGGCAAATCCCAAATGCCTGATAAATCCCCGATGGCCACATCTCGGCAACCACTTGAACTTCATCCCCTTCCCTAAACGGCGATTGCCATAAGAAACCTTCTATCGCTTGCCCCTCAAGGTCGAACTGAACATAGTCGACTTCCTCTTCCATGTCGTCACTGGCCATTAATGCAGCCCCTGCCGCCAATCCACTCAATCCCGCCATGGCGGCCCCAGCAGACGCCGCAGCCAATCCTTGCTGCTCCACCTGCGCCGCAAAGAAATTCATTCGTTTGGATTGCAAACGATAGTTCTGGATGCAGCCCCTCAAAAGAACTACGCGCTCATCACCATTAGACTTCTCATCATCCATATTCATCCTTCAACACCCAATTCATTCCCAAGAAATCACACCACTTTTTGTCACAGTTTTTTCATAGAATTTCCGTTGATCATCTCACCTTGGTAAATTTTCTTTTTCTGCCAAAAGTATGTTGATCACACTATTCCTATAGCCTATCGGGGGTCAATATCCAAATTAATATCTAGATGGAAACAATGACTACAGCAGCCCATTAAACCAACAACAAGGCACAGCAAGAACATTGGAACAATATAATCGCAGCCCCTATCACAATTCTAATAATCAGCACCAATTTTGATCAAGATGCGCTACAACAGTACATTTTTCTATCTCATAGTGGTCTAAAGAAACTGACCACGCTTTATTTTGGTCCAATCATAGCAAAAACAAAAACCATGCTTAAATAAATAACATACATTTTCAAATAAAAAATCTTACTTTTTTAATATCTAAAACTTACATTTTTTAATAATTAATTTTACTTTCTTAATATTTAAACTTTACTTTTTTAATAAAATAAGTTTACGTTTTTGTAAAAATTAATTTACATTTTAATATTTATAAAATTACTTTTTTAAAAAATTCAATATTATCCATAATAGCGGCCTCTACGACGACGCAAGCCCATCATATGAATCGCCCGAACTAAAACCGCATACGAAACAGCATAACCAAACTCCGCCTCAAACAAAGGAACAAGATCACTAATATTTTGAAATTTTGTATTTTTAACAAATACTTGGAATGCACTCCAATCCTTTATTTTAGAAGGTGCGCCGCGCTTAGCACCATTTTTTGCTTGCAAGCTGCCTGTTTCTTCCTCAAGCTTAATCCATGCATCTAGCGTGACCCGCGAGATATTAAATTCTTTACATACTGCGACTTTATAATCCGTTTTCTTATAGGCAGCCAGTGCAGCTCTTTTAATTTCAATAGAATATCTTGGCATATTAGAGTCCTAAAAATAATTAAACTCAATTGCATTATATGGCATACTTCATGCAATTGTAAAAATATCTGCAATTATTTATTCAGGATCTTTCATATGAATCAGGACGATATTTCTCCAAAGGGGCTGTCATTATGGCAAGTCATTGCTATTGGTGTCGCATATATGACCCCAATGACCGTTTTCGATACGTTTGGCATTGTTTCAGGCACAACTGAGGGAAGAGTACCGCTGGCTTACTTATTTGCCATGGTAGCCATGTTACTGACCGCTTTTAGCTACGCACGTTTTGCAAGAATTTCTGAAAAACCAGGCTCAGCATATTCATATACTGCTGAAAGTTGTGGGTCATCATTCGGTTTTTTTGTTGGTTGGTGTGCACTGATGGACTATATGTTGCTCCCTCTCATTAATGCACTGCTCTGCGGCATTTATTTAGAAGCCATTATTCCCGCTGTGCCTTATTGGCTCTGGGTAGTGATCGCTACTGCATTTGTCACACTCATTAACTGCTTCCGTATTAAAATTTTGGCACATTTTAGTTTAATACTGGTCGTCGCCCCCTTAATCCTGATGCTGGTTTTTGTATATCTGGTGATTCGTGGTGTGGGTAGCCATCAAGGTTATGAACATGTCATGAGTATTACACCGCTATTCAATGGTGATAGCAGTATTTTGCCTTTAATTGCAGGTGCATCTATTTTATGCTTTTCTTTTCTAGGCTTCGATGCTGTTACAACGCTTTCACATGAAACCCAGAATCCTAAAAAGAACATTCCTCGTGCTGTGATTTATACAACACTGATTGGTGGTGCAATCTTCTTTACAGCATCTTGGTTCATTCAATTATATTTTCCAAATAACTCACAATTTAAGAATCCCGATGAAGCCCTGCCTGAAATTGTAATGCTCGTAGGTGGTGCCGCATTTCAAGCCGTATTTTTAACAGCACAAATTATGAATACCGTTGCCTCAGGTCTAGCAAGCCATGCCAGTGCCTCACGTCTTATCTATATCATGGGACGCGATGGCATTTTTCATAAAAAGATTTTTGGAAGTATTCATAGCAAATTTGGTACGCCGCTTTTTGCCACACTATTTATTGGTCTTATTTCTCTGAGTGCCATATTTTTAGACCTTGCACAAGTGGTCAGCCTAATTAGCTTTGGTGCCTTAGTCGCCTTTACCGCCGTAAACTTTGCAGTATTCATGAAATTTTATGTCCGAGAAGGACAAACCACTGGACTTAAAAATAAGTTCTTTAACGCTATTTTACCCCTTTGTTCAGTCGCAGCGATTATATGCCTGTGGATGAATCTAGAGAAATCAGCACTCATATTTGGTTGCGTTTGGCTATGTATTGGCATTATTTTTTTCCTTTATAAAAAAGCGAAAAAACAAAGTATTGCCATTGGCGACGCTTACTAATTGAAAACATCATTTGAATGATAGAGAGTTTGCAAATGAAGCAGCATGTTAACAAACCAGAAATTTTAGAGGATGTTGAATTTAGAGCCAGTCACAATCAACTTGGTAATAAAGACTGGAACTGGATTCATCCCAAACATGGCCATATTGACAATCCAGCCAACTACTATGAAAGTTCATTGGTTGAATGGTCTAAATTTGAACCATTAAATACCGATTTAGAATGTGATGTTGTCGTCATTGGCGCAGGTTTACTGGGTGCATCAACAGCACTCCATTTAGCCGAGCAAGGCATTGATACAATTTTACTCGATAAAGATCGTGTTGGCGGTGCAGCGTCTGGGCGTAATGGTGGACAGTTAACCCCAGGTCTTGCACGCTGGGAAGCAGAAGACATGATTGAACATTTCAGTTATGAAGATGCCAAACGTTTATGGCAATTCACGTCGGTCGAAGCAATGCAACTTATCGATGATATTCAGGCAAAATATCATTTAGATATTTCTCGAAAACATGGACATATTACCGCTGCCGTACATGAAGGACATTTAGTAGGACTTACCCAAGGTTCAGATGCACGAAAATTTTTGGGAGAAAATCATACCCGTGTCGTGGGAAAACACGAATTATTCGAGTTGGTTAAATCACAAAATTATTTTGGTGGACAAATTGATGATTTAGGTGGCCATGTTCATTCATTGGCACTGAATCGTGGCTTAGCCTATGCCTTTTTACAACAACAAGGCCGTATATTTGAACAAACTGAAGTCACACAGGTTGAAGAACGTGATGATGCGATCTATGTACACACTGCACAAGGCACCATAAAAGCACGTAAAAGCGTAGTATTCGCAGTCCATCATGATTCATTTAAACTCCTTCCTGAACAGAAGCAAACCACAATTCCCTTTTACACCTATGTCTGTACAACTGCACCTTTGGAAATCGATTTAAAACAAATCCTTCCACAGGACCACCCTGTTTATGACACTCAGTTTCAAATCGACTATTACCGAGGTGTGAGTAAAAACCGCTTACTGTTTGGTGGGCAAGGTACTGGAAGCTGCTGGTCTGCCGATAGAACTGCACACTATTTACAAGGGCGCATTCAGCATGTATTTCCACAGTTACAGCATGTAGCCTTAGATTTCGTCTGGAGTGGTACTACCGATTTAACCGTAAATGGGGCAACCGACAGCCGTAAATTTGGACAGAAATTCCCAATCTACGCTGTACATGGCTGGAGTGGGCATGGTGTAGCGCAGACGATTCGTATTGGTAAAGCCATTGCAGATGATTTTGTAGGTAAAGCACAAGACTTTGACATGCT
>JASGGM010000170.1:0-5431 GCA_047605045.1 Acinetobacter sp.
CAGGCTATTTAGCTGGTATTTATGCATCTTTATGTGCTTATCAAATATGTCATCAGAACAAGCCGATGATTCGTATTATGGAAATATCGGCTTAAACAGGATTCGGGTTAAAAAATATAATAAATTTTACCTAAATTATGAGCATGATTAGAACTTTGCCAATTATAAAAGTTTATAAGTTAAAAAAGGGAGCGTCATCACGAACGCTCCCTTTTGCTTCAGTTGGTACAACTCGGCAGGTTAAGCCTTCAAGTTTGCATCTAGACCGAAAGATTGGCGCAATAAGTGATTTAGCTGTTCACGCGCTTTAATAAAGCCATCAATCCCCGATTGTAATAACTGGAATGCCATTAAATCGTGTTCAAGCTGTTGCTTAAACTCATCTTCCGTAATAGCTTGCGGTGATTCATTTCCTTCATCTGCCAATAATTGTGCAGTGACTTCACGATCATCTTGTTCTAATTGTGCCAATAAATTTGGTGCGACAGTCAGCAAATCGCAGCCCGCGAGTGCCAGAATTTGTTCAACACTGCGGAAACTTGCACCCATGACTTCGGTTTTAATGCCATGTGCTTTGTAATATTGGAAAATTGCTTTCACTGAAACCACACCAGGGTCTTTTTCAATTGGGTACCTGTCGACATTGTCTGCTTTTTTATACCAATCGAGAATACGGCCAACAAATGGGGAAATCAGTGTCACTTTTGCATCGGCACAGGCTTTGGCTTGGTGAAGACCAAATAACAAGGTTAAATTACAGTGAATACCTTCTGCTTCAAGTGCTTTCGCTGCTTGAATGCCTTGCCAAGTCGAAGCAATTTTAATCAGAATACGATTTTGCTCAATGCCATAATCTTTATAAAGTGCCAGTAATTCTTTGGCTTTTGCAATGGTTGCTTCGGTGTCGTAAGACAAACTGGCATCTACTTCGGTAGAAACACGTCCTTCAATGAGTTTCAGAATTTCTACACCAAACTTAACCGTTAAAATATCAATAGTGCGTTCCACCAATGCATCAGCTGTATAACCTTCTTTTCTCGCTTGTGCATACGCATCTGCAATTAATGTTTCATTTTCAGGTTGTGATGCTGCTGCTGTAATTAAAGAGGGATTGGTTGTCGCATCGAGAGGGCGAAATTTTTCAATAGCAGAAAGGTCACTGCTGTCGGCAACAATCGTTGTGAAATTTTTTAATTGGGATAAGGCTGAAACTGTCATTACAACTCATCTTATAACATGTAGGAATTACTCTTATATATACCATAATTTGTCTGTTTTTCCGTAACAACAATAGGTTAAATCATTGTATTTTTTTGCAATCGCTGTTGGCGAATATATTCAATTAAAAACCGCGCGGCTGCACCAAGTTTAGCTTCCCGATTCCATACCAGATCGACTAAATATTCCAGTTTGGGGCTGAAATCGATCATATTTAAAATCATAAGCTCGTGTTCGAGTTTTGGGTTTTCTTGAAAAATCTCTAAAGGTAAAACACCCCAACCCAAGTTGCGGGAAATAAGCATTCCAGCAGAGTAATGATTGTCCGTTCGCCAATAATCTTTGGAAATAAGTAATTCAGGTTGACTGGTTTGATTGCGACTTGCGACCACTATTTGTCGGGTTTGATGAATCTGATCGTAGCTGACATGGGTTTCTTGTGCGAGTGGATGTTGTTTAGAAATGACGGGAACTAAAATTTCTTTCTTTAATTCAACAAATTGTTCTCGATAGTCCAAATTCTCTCGTTCAAACATTAAAGCCAGCTGTGCAGATTCGTCTAATAACATTTGTAGCGCATCTTCTTGTGGCGCAGAAAAAATATTAATTTGTAAACTTGGAAATTGTGCTTCGAGTAATTCGATATAGTCAGTCCAATTAATGAGTAATAATTCCGATACCACCACAATATTTAAGCTGGCTTCCAAACCTTCACTTAATGCATTGGCTTGCTGTTGCCATTGTTTCATTTCTGTGAGAAGTAATAGCGTTTTTTCATAAAGATGCTTGGCTGCTTCGGTGGCGATAGGTTCTCTGCCAATACGTTCAAACAACTGTAGCTTTAAATCTATTTCGAGATTTGCAATAGACATACTCACAGCTGAGGGTACTTTCCCTAAATGCCTTGCCGCAGCAGAAAATGAGCCCGTTTCTATCACAGTTTTAAAAATAAGCAGTTGTTCTTGGTTAATATTCATCTATCAATAAACCTGAAAGAATCTGACTCGATTTATCAATATTATCAACATAAAATACGCATATCTATCCCATTGATGAGAAAATCATGATCATTTCTAAAAAACGCCTGATTCATGCCATTATTTATGAAGGTATTTTATTACTGATTGTGACCTTTGGACTAAGCCGTCTTTTTCATTTGCCTACGGAAATGACTGGCATTTTGGCGTTATTGATGGCCTTAGTGGCGATGGTCTGGAACATGGTGTTTAACCATTTTTTTGAAAAAATGGAAAACGCGTTAAATTGGCAACGTACCTTAAACGTAAGAATCATCCATGCACTTGGCTTTGAAGGAGGACTCCTTTTATTCAGTGTACCCATAATTGCATATATCATGAAATTGGGGATATGGGACGCTTTTTTACTCGATATTGCACTGACATTATGTATTTTAGTGTATACATTTATCTTTCAGTGGTGCTTTGATTATATTGAATTGAAATTTTTTAGTTCCAAAATGTCTGAACATGAGGTAATTAAAAGTGAAAGTTGAATAAATAAAATAAAAAATAACCATGATAAAAATAACCACGCAAAAACGTGGTTATTTTGAATTGGTATTCTATTCTAATTTAAATTAGATTTTACCAACAAGATCGATTGAAGGCGCAAGTGTCGCTTCACCTTCTTTCCATTTAGCAGGGCAAACTTCACCTGGGTGAGAGTAAACATATTGAGCTGCTTTAACTTTACGAAGAAGTTCAGTTGCATCACGGCCAATACCCCCCGCGTTGATTTCAACGATTTGGATTTTACCTTCTGGATCGATGACAAATGTACCACGGTCAGCTAGACCAGCTTCTTCGATAAGTACTTCGAAGTTTTTAGAAAGCGTCCAAGTTGGGTCGCCAACCAATGGGTATTGGATTTTACCAATTGCATCAGAAGTATCGTGCCAAGCTTTGTGTGTGAAGTGTGTGTCTGTAGAAACACCGTAGATTTCAACGCCTAATTTTTGGAATTCAGCGTAGTTATCAGCTAAGTCTTCAAGTTCAGTTGGGCATACAAAAGTAAAGTCAGCAGGATAGAAGAACACAACAGACCATTTGCCTTTAAGGTCTGCTTCAGTCACTTCAGTAAATTGACCGTTATGATATGCATTGGCTTTAAAAGGTTTAACTTCGGTGTTAATTAAGCTCATCTTTGTCTCCGTTAGGATTAAGTAGTAAATAATTTATGACTGGACTTAGAATAAAAAATTTTTACGTGTTGGGGAAATAGTATTTTTTCATGACTAAAATCGGAAAAACTAATTGGTTAGATTTTGTCATTCATTTTCCCAATACATTGTGTGTAAAACAGTATATTGCTTCGACTGAATTTTACATCGTTGATGATTTGAATAAAAAAATATGATGAACACATGGTATTGATGTGTCTCATCCTAAACAACATGCAGTCTACCGTGTTTGAATTCAAGATAGAAATTAAAAAAAACACAAAATTTATCAAATAATGTTGGTTCCTAGTTTGATGATAACCACGTAAAATAAAAGATTGATTTTAAAAAAGGGTAAGGTGTCTGTGGAAAACGATTTAAATGTAGATCAACTGGTTATGGCGTTTGACCGACATCGTTTAAATCGGCTAAAGAAAGGCAAAGATGCCAATCCACAACAATTTAAAATATTATTTGAAAAATCGAGTGCACAAGTTCAGGCGCGTTTCTCTCGTCTACCCAACATTAAACTGAATCAGGATTTACCTGTTACCCAATATGCAGATCGTTTAATTGCTGCAATTCAGCAGCATCAAGTGATTATTGTGGCAGGGGAAACAGGATCTGGGAAAACCACGCAATTACCACAAATTGCCATGCTTGCAGGGCGTGGATTAACGGGAATGATTGGGCATACCCAACCACGTCGTTTGGCTGCCCGTAGTGTATCGCAGCGTATTGCTGAAGAAGTTGGCGAGAAGCTGGGTGAATCGATCGGTTTTAAAATTCGGTTTAATGAACAGGGTTCGCAAGACTCGATTGTCCGTTTAATGACGGATGGTATTCTATTGGCAGAATTGGCACATGACCGCTTTTTAACCAAATACGATACGATTATTATCGATGAAGCCCATGAGCGCTCGCTGAATATCGATTTTATTATGGGCTATTTGAAGCAGCTTCTGCCGAAGCGCCCTGACTTAAAAGTGATTGTGACCTCGGCTACCTTAGACGTCAATCGCTTTAGCCAGTATTTCAATGACGCCCCCATTTTTGAAGTAGAAGGACGCAGTTTCCCTGTTGAAGTCCGCTATCGACCTATTTCAGAACTCAGTGTTGTGGGCAGTGACGACGATGCCTTTGATGATTTCGAAGAAAATTTGCCGCGTGCAGTTGTTCAGGCAGTAGAGGAATGTTTCGCCGATGCGGTTGAAAAAGGTCATCCTGAACATGCAGACATCTTAATTTTTGCCAGCACGGAACAAGAAATTCGGGAGTTGCAAGAAACCCTACAAAAATTTGGTCCCCGACATACGGAAATTTTACCGCTGTTTGCGCGGTTGGCCATTTCAGAGCAGCAACGTATTTTTAGTCCAAGTGGTGCAGGGCGTAGAATTATTATTGCAACCAACGTTGCTGAAACAGCCTTGACTGTTCCAAACATTCGTTATGTGATTGACAGTGGTTTTGCGCGAATCTCTCGTTACAATTACCGTTCACGCGTGCAGCGGTTACCGATTGAGGCGATTTCACAAGCTGCAGCCAATCAGCGAAAAGGGCGTTGTGGACGTATTGCCGCAGGTGTGTGTATTCGGTTATATAGCGAAGAAGATTTTCTCAGTCGTCCAGAATTTACCGAACCTGAAATTAAGCGTACGAATCTGGCCTCCGTTATTTTACAGATGCAAAGCTTGGGTTTGGGTGATTTAGAACGGTTTGATTTTATTGAGCCGCCTGATCATCGTTTGGTGAACGACGGACGTAAATTGTTAATTGAACTTGGTGCATTCAATGACAAAAAAAGCGAACTGACCAAAGTGGGGCAAATGATGGCGCGGATGCCTATCGACCCTCGTCTTGCCCGTATGATTGTTGGTGGATCGCATTTTGGTGTATTAAATGAAGTGTTGATTGTGGTGAGCGCACTTGCTGTTCAGGACCCACGAGAACGCCCAGTCGAAAAACAGATGCAGGCAGACCAAAAACATGCCTTGTTTAAAGAAGCGGATTCCGACTTTTTATTTTATTTAAAAT
>JASGGM010000171.1:0-5404 GCA_047605045.1 Acinetobacter sp.
TTTAAGTATAAAAAATTCCAATGCAGAATTTTATGATAAAAATTAGGTTGCCACGTAAACTTGAAGTTCGTTAGAGGTTGCGTTTCGTGCTTGATGAAATTTTGCCACACCATCACAACCTCCTTTTTAGACTATGTTTTTTTCCGCGCCAAAAATGTTGTAATTAGCCCAGAAAATGCATAAAGAATTGAAACAACCAGAATACCAACAGGAATATTATAGGTAATCGCTGCTAATATCAGTACAACTGGAAGCATCATCACAAATGGCACACGTTTTTTGTCCATTTGCTTAAAAGAATAGTATTTGAGATTTGAAATCATTAGCAATCCAACAATCACCATAAATACTGCATAGAATATTTGTATGGATTGACTTTTTATTTCAAAAATCATTGGGTTGTCTCGACTTACCCAGACTAGACAGATCACCAATATTGCGGCAAGTGGACTGGCAACACCAATAAAATAGCGCTTATCAACAACACCAATTTGAACATTGAATCTCGCCAATCTAAATGCTGCACAGGCCGTATAGACAAAACAACATGCTAAACCGATGCGACCTAAACCATGTACACTCCAACTATACATTAATATAGCAGGTGCAACACCAAATGCAATTAGATCGGATAATGAGTCAAACTGTTCACCAAATGCACTTTGCGCACCCATTGCTCGAGCAACTCGACCATCTAATCCATCAAATAGTGCTGCGACAAAAATGGCGTAGATAGCATGAAGATAATGGCCATCCATGCTCGATATGATGGAATAAAATCCTGAGAGAAGTGCTGCTGTGGTGATTAAATTCGGCCACAAGTACACACCTCGGCGTTTCACACGTTGCCCTTCATGGGTGTGTTCTTCTTCAACTACTTCGAAAGTTAATCCATCGTAAGCGTCATCAGAATAGTCCCCATCATGCTTGGGAATATTTGTCATGTTTTCTTCCTCAGATCATCGGATTTGGCAAAAATTATTCACCGACAAGCCATTTTACTTTGACGGAACCGCCATTCTCTTGCATTTTTAAATGTGGAAGCAACCATTTCAATGCTTGATCGGCTTGCTCTGCAAATTGCCAAGGTGGATTAATCACCAATAGACCACAACCATTCAAACCGACTGGGGTATCATCTGGCCAAACACAGATTTCACAAATCAGTTGGCGACGAATTCCCGTCTTGCTCATTTTTTTCTCAAAGCGCTCAATCATGGCACGGTCTTTAATTGGATACCACACAGCATACACACCCGTTGGCCATTTCTTATAAGCATTGACAAGGAGTTCAACCAGTTGTGGGAAATCTTTACGTTCAATTTCATACGGTGGGTCAATCATGACCAACCCACGTTTTTCTACGGGTGGAATCGTCGCAAGTAAGCCTTCATAAGCATCACGTTCATGTAGGCCTGCACGGCGATCTCGGATATTTTGGCGTAGTTGGCGGAATACATCAGGTTGCATTTCAAAAAAAGTTGCCTTATCGAGATCGCGCATGCCTTCTAGTGCAAACCATGGCGAACCTGGATAATTACCTTTACCTTCGTTATTGCGCAAATTTTCTACCAGTTTAAGATATTGCTGCACAGCTTCAGGCGCTTTACGTTTTTGGTTTGCATCCAGTTGCATAAGACGATGGATACCTGAAAGATATTCACCTGATTTTTGCGCAGGTGCTTCAGATAAATCATATTTCCCTGCACCACTATGCGTATCAATATAGCGATATGGCTTGTCTTTCGCGTTCAGTTTTGTCAAAAGTTGTAGCAGTAAGACATGCTTCATAACATCAGCAAAGTTACCCGCATGAAAGTGATGACGGTAGTTCATGTTATCTCAATTCCTCAGATTAACGCTTATCTTAACATGAAAATTTCTTTGTTGATTGCTTTGATGATAGCTGGCAGTGTTGAGTTGATTTAAAATAGCCTTTAAGGAACTTGTTCACTTTTATTCGAGGCATCATGCTTACGCCCCTTTGTTCCCACTGGGATATTGAAAAAATTATCAATGATTTAGATCAATATGGTTTTAGTTTAATCGATCAGGCCTACCCTGCTGAGTATCTTGCTGCTGTTCGGTCTGAATGCCTTCATCATCTTCATGATTTTCGTGAAGCGGCAATTCAAAATGGTGTCGTCAGCCGTATTCGCAGTGATCATATTTTGTGGATAAATAAAAAGTTACCCACAGCCCAACAGCATGTAGACGCATTATTGCATTTAGCACATGATTTAAATCGTGCCTTTTATTTTGGAATTCAAGAAGCCGAGGCGCATTTTGCTTGTTATAATTCTGGGGAGTTTTATGCTTTGCATCGAGACAACCCTCAGCAGAAAAATAATCGGGTAATTTCGACTGTGTTGTATGTTCATGATCACTGGCAGACTGATTTTGGTGGTGAGTTACGTTTACAAGATAAACAATCAAATTGGCATATTATTTCTCCATTTTCTAACCGTTTAGTACTCTTTCAAAGTGACTTACTTCATGAAGTGCGTATCGCAAAACAACAGCGTCTATCTATAACAGCATGGTTACGTAATCAAGGTTCAATTTGGTAATGCAACGCTGTATTGTCATTTTAAGCACTTTAAAATTTGATTTTGTCCCCGATATCGGGGGTATATATTCCAGAGGACAACGCCATGAAGACTAGTCAACATATTATTGCTCGAATTGGTGAGACAGATCAGTGTTATTTGACCGCAAATTCGCCGGAACTGGCTTTAGAGCGTGGGGATTTACGCTTACAACTCGTTACCATCAGTCGTAATCGACAAGAGCGTTTGTATTTTTTACATGAAGCGATTGCCATTCTGGAACAGTCACGCATTGAATTTGAGGAAATGCCGCAACAGTTGTATATCGACCTATCTCTCTATTTGTCAAAAGCCTACATGATTTATTTTGAACTTAATCAAGAGGACAAGTTTGCCACAATTACTCAGCAAATTTTAAAACCCTTGGCACATCTAGAAAATGGTGATGTATATTTCTTTTTAGCTTATGCTTCAGCTGTTAAAAATGAATTGGCGCTCACACGACATTGGTTAAATAAGTATGTGAAGAGTCCAACTTTTGATCATCAGTTATTATTGCAACACTCGGCTTTCGCAGCATTGGGAGCATATGATTGGTTTATCAAATTGACCCGACAACATTTAAACTAAACTGTAGCGATTTTAAAAGCCCTTATTGAATAAGGGCTTAAGTTTAAGATGTTTGTGAATCACTATGTAATAACTGATTGAGCTCATCGACAACAATTGCCCAATCATCATCCTGTTCACTTCGATTTCTTAGAAAATCACGTTGTGAATCATTCCAAAAATCGGCATTGGTGAATGCCACATCATGTGGTAATTGATGTTCTTCAACAAATTTTTCAATTGCTTGCTGATCTGAATCTAATCCTAATTGCTCAAACAATAATTCTAATGTGGGTTGTTGCTCAAACATTGCTAATTCTCCCTATTGTTATGTACCATGATATAACACGATGTTTTAAGTATAAAGTCACTGGTTGGCAAGTGATGTATCAAAGTTTTATCCAATGTTAATTCAAAAAAAAGCACCCGATAATAGGGTGCCTTTACATACTTATTGTCTGGCATGTTAGAACACACCAGACATAGAACGCTCTTATTTCAACATATCAGCAATTGCTGCACGCTCATCTTCAAGTTCTTGAAGTGTTTTATTGATACGCTCTTGGCTGAATTCATCAATCTCCAAACCTTGAACGATTTTATATTCACCATTTTCGGTTGTTACAGGGAAACCAAAAATAACGCCTTCTGGAATACCATAAGAACCGTCTGATGGGATACCCATTGTTACCCATTTACCATTGGTGCCCAATGCCCAGTCACGAACATGATCAATAGCAGCATTTGCAGCTGAAGCAGCTGAAGATAAACCACGTGCTTCAATGATCGCAGCACCACGTTTACCTACTGTTGGTAGGAATACATTCGCATTCCATTCTTGATCATTGATTTTATCTTTTAGACTTTCGACATTCACTGTCGCAAAACGGTAGTCTGCATACATGGTCGGAGAGTGGTTACCCCAAACAGTTAATTTCTCGATGTCAGAAACTGTTGAACCTACTTTTTGAGCCAACTGAGTCAACGCACGATTGTGGTCAAGGCGTAACATCGCAGTAAAGTTTTTCGCTGGAAGATCTGGAGCAGATTTCATAGCGATATAAGCATTGGTATTCGCAGGGTTACCAACAACTAAAACTTTAACATCACGGCTTGCAACTTCATTCAGTGCTTTACCTTGACCAATGAAAATTTCGCCATTAACTTTTAATAAGTCAGCACGTTCCATACCTGGACCACGTGGACGAGAACCGACAAGCAAAGCATAGTCCACATCTTTGAATGCAACTTTCGGATCGTCTGTGCAGATGATGTCAGCCAGTAAAGGGAATGCACAGTCATCAAGTTCCATCTTCACGCCTTGTAGCGCTTGTTGAGCTTTTTCAACTGGAATTTCAAGCAATTGTAAAATAACTGGTTGATCTTTCCCTAACATTTCGCCGCTTGCAATACGGAATAACAAGCTATAACCAATTTGACCTGCAGCGCCAGTAACGGCAACACGAACGGGTTGCTTCATTTATTTTCTCCAATCGAGGATCGTTAATAAGATTAAATAGAAGTTCAATTTAACCTAAGTTCTGTAGATATTTCCCCGTATCTTTTGTGACAGTTCAACATCCTCAGAACCTTATCATAAACGGCAATTATTGTACTCCAATCTTTTTGAATCTGCATGGAAATTGGCATGTTTTACAACAAAAGTCTGATAGAGAGTTTCTCTTCAAATTTTATTCATAGACAGAAAAATCGATTATCTAAAGTGCATTCAACATTTATAAACTGAAGGTGCGCACGCGATACACAAACCAATCAATAGGTCCCTTGAATAGTAAAAGTCGCTGGGCAATTCGATACAACACGTGTACCGCATGATTTGTAATCGCCATTCGATTGATAACAAACACTCACATGAGTGAGTAAAACGGTATGACGATTACTTTGACAAGTCAAAACCATACCATCAGCTGGTAGTCTCGGGTTTAAATTCAAAAATTGTCGTAACAATGAGGTTTTTTGAATCGTATGTGATGAGGTATCGGTCAAAACTGATGGTATTTTGAGCGCTTGGGCATAGTTAATGATTGTTCTGAAGTACTGTGTCGCTGACATATTTAAACACCCACCCACTGAACGCCAAAGCTGTACCCGTGCATACTCATCTGGAATCACACGCGCAACAACTTTAGCCTGAAGTGGGGGTAAACTCGCAAGCGTACCTGTTTGACAACCATTATGCATCATTTCAGGATACAACCCACCTACAGTCAATGCATATCCTTCAA
>JASGGM010000172.1:0-5399 GCA_047605045.1 Acinetobacter sp.
GTATCAATTTTATTAATTACTAAAAGCACAGGCATTTCTGCATTTTTAAGCTTTTCAAGTACAAGGTCATCGTTGGTTGTCCATTTATGACCATCAACAACAAATAATACTAGATTCACATCACGCAAAGCTGAATGAGCTGCACGGTTCATCATTTTATTAATTTCACGAACTTCTTTTTTATGCATTCCAGGCGTGTCGACATAGACCGCTTGAGATTTTTCGCGAGAATCGATACCAATAATTTTGTGGCGTGTGGTTTGTGGTTTACGTGATGTAATGGACAGTTTTTGCCCCAACAAATGATTCATTAGTGTCGATTTACCCACGTTTGGGCGACCCACAATGGCAACAAACCCGCTTTTAAAGTCAGCAGGGATCGTCACATTTTGTGAACTAAAGAATTGATCTAACACGTTATTGTTCTCTGAATTATTTTCAGATTTCACGGATTGATCGTTTTGTTGATCAGATGACATTGTCATGCTGTTTTTTGCTCCAATGATTTCAATATTTCAGCAGCAGCAGCTTGTTCAGCAAACCGACGGCTACTCCCTTCACCTTGGGCAACGGGCAAATCTTCCACTTTACACACCACTTTAAAGTGTTGATTTGGCGCATCACCTTGTATATGCGTTACTTCATAAATAGGTAAAGGTTTTTTATGTGCTTGCAATAATTCTTGCAAACGAGATTTTGGGTCTTTCAATTGATCTGTTGGTTCAATGTGCCCCAAGTAAGGCTCATACCATTTTAAAACAATTTGCTTCAATTGTTCTAAATTTGCACAATCCAAATAAATTGCACCAATGATTGCTTCTACAGTATCGGCAAGAATAGATTCACGATGATGTCCACCCGATTTTAGCTCACCTGTACTCATAATCATATACTGACTAAGTTTCAAATCGTTTGCAATTTTACCTAGTGCCTCCTGACGTACCAATGTTGCACGCATTCTGGTAAGTCGACCTTCATTTTCAAGAGGATATGTATGATATAGATAATTTGCCACGATCATACCGAGCAAAGAGTCCCCTAGGAATTCAAGTCTTTCATAGTTATGTCTATGGCTAACCGACCGATGAGTAAGTGCAAGCTGTAATAAATCAGCCTGTTTAAACTGGTACCCAATTTGCTGAGTTAAACGCATATTACTCAGCTTTGATTGTCCTTTGATCAAAACTTTTCTCGAAGGTTAAAATTAAATCAACATTCAAAAACAGATGTTTCCGCACTTCATAGTGTTTCTGCACCTGTAATTGACCATCCCCTGACACTTTAGCAATGTCATTAAAATCAATATCTTTCAGATGATTCATTGCCAAAAAAGTATTGACCTTAGAACTAAACTGAGATGGAGACATCGCAGTATTACGCTGTTGTAACACTGCTGTGATTTGCTGATCAATCACATGATCATCCCAGTATGCAGGCCCAATTGCCAATGCTATTTTAAATAAAATTGCAGCCGCAAATAAACCAAAGATATAACCAATATAACCTGTTCCGTACTGGTATCTGAACATTATGCTGTATAGCTCAAACCTAATTATTAATCAATTTTACCATTTCGGCTGAAAGTTGGAAGATGAAGACCAGGTTCTTTATGCATTACAACATAAAAAGCACGGCCTGTCAGATTTTCCTCAGGCACAAAGCCCCAAAATCGACTATCTGCACTCTCATCTCGGTTATCACCCATTGCAAAGTAATGTCCTTGAGGTACTTTTACCTCCCAAGATTTCCCTTCACTTTGTACAAATGTTTGATTCACAGTTGTTACAAATGGTAAGGCTTCTGCCTGTTTTTCATTTACAGCATAGTTATATTGTTCAACAAGTGGATCTCGTCCTTCCAGATGTCGAACTAAATGTTTATGCTGACCAAGTGTTTCATAGGTGTACTGTGCATTGAGTGAAGAAAGTTGATCTTTTTCTCGTGCAAATTGGGTTGAAATTTGCTGTACCTTCTGACCATTTACGGTTAATTGACCATCACGATAAACTAAATGATCGCCAGGTAACCCTACAACACGTTTGATATAACTGATGCTCGGTTTAAGCGGATAGCGAAATACAATCACATCCCCTCGTTGCGGTTCACCAATAGAAATTACTTTTTTATTCACTAATGGCAAACGCACACCATAATTAAATTTATTCACCAAAATAAAATCACCTGTTTCAAGGGTTGGCACCATTGAATCGGACGGTATATTAAATGGCTCATAAAAGAATGAACGTAAAACCAATACAACTGCTAAAATCGGCCAAAAATCATAAGCCCATGCGATTAGAAAGTTTTCATTCCCACGACCTTTTCTTTCACGTTGTTTAAACTTAAATTTGTCGAACAACCACACTACAAACAAAATGAACGTTACGGGAACGAGGATTAAATTAAAATCAAAATCCATGAGCTTTTCCTAAAGGGCTTATTTTTTATCAACTTGCAAAACGGCGAGGAACGCTTCCTGAGGAATTTCAACACTCCCCACTTGTTTCATTCGCTTTTTACCTTCTTTTTGTTTAGCAAGCAATTTTTTCTTGCGCGATACATCACCACCATAACATTTTGCCAACACGTTTTTACGCATTGCTTTCACAGTAGAACGCGCAATAATTTGAGCACCAATTGCAGCTTGAATCGCAACGTCAAACATTTGACGTGGAATTAAGTCTTTCATCTTATCGACTAATGCATTACCACGGTACCGTGCATCTTTTTGATGGCAAATCATTGCCAATGCATCTACTTTGTCACCGTTAATTAATACATCGACTTTTACCAAACTGGCACTTTCAAATCTTACAAAGTTGTAGTCAAGCGATGCAAATCCACGAGAGCATGATTTTAGACGATCAAAGAAATCCATTACGACTTCCGCCAATGGAATTTCAAAAGTCACTGAAACCTGATTACCTAGGAATTTCATATCTTTTTGTACACCACGACGATCGATACATAGCGTCATGACGTTACCCAAATATTCCTGAGGAACCAATATATGGCATTCTGCAATCGGTTCACGCAAATCATCAACTGTTGAACCATCTGGCATTTTCGATGGGCTGTCGATGTAAATGGTTTGCCCAGCTTTGGTAACAGCTTCGTAGATTACCGTTGGTGCAGAGGTAATAAGATCAAGATCATATTCACGTTCTAAACGCTCTTGAACAATTTCCATATGCAACATGCCCAAGAATCCACAGCGGAAACCAAAGCCTAATGCATCTGAACTTTCAGGTTCAAAAAACAATGCTGAGTCATTAATTTGAAGTTTTTGTAGTGCTTCACGAAATGGTTCAAAATCACTTGAATCGATCGGAAACAAACCTGCATAAACTTGTGGTTTTACTTTTTTGAATCCAGGTAAGGTAGCCACTTCAGGTGTATTCGATAAGGTAATGGTATCACCCACTGGTGCACCAAAAATATCTTTAATCCCTGCAATAATAAAACCAACTTCACCAGCTTCCAGAATATCCGTCTCGGTGTGTTTCGGATTAAAGATCCCCACAGAAGTAACGATGTGTGTTTGCCCTGTCGATTTCACAAGCATCTTGTCGCCTTTACGAATACGACCTTCTTTAATTCGTACTAATGACACAACGCCAAGATAATTATCAAACCAAGAGTCGACAATTAATGCTTGTAATGGTGCATTACGATCACCGACAGGCGCAGGGATAATATCAACTAAAGTCTCTAATACCGAGTCCACGCCCAATCCTGTTTTTGCTGAACAGGTTGGCGCATGTGTTGCTTCAATGCCAATAATTTCTTCAATTTCATGAATAACACGTTCAGGTTCGGCTTGAGGTAAATCGATTTTGTTCAAAATAGGAAGAACTTCCAAACCTTGCTCTATTGCTGTATAGCAGTTGGCAACCGATTGTGCTTCTACCCCTTGTGCTGCATCGACTACCAGCAGTGCACCTTCACATGCAGCCAATGAACGAGAAACCTCATACGAAAAATCGACGTGCCCTGGCGTATCAATAAAATTTAATTGATATTCCTGACCATTTGGATGCGTATAATACAGAGTAACTGATGCAGCCTTAATCGTAATTCCACGTTCGCGCTCAAGCTCCATTGAGTCTAATACTTGAGCTTGCATTTCTCGATCTTGCAAACCACCGCACATCTGAATGAATCGGTCAGCCAAGGTCGACTTGCCATGATCGATGTGTGCGATAATTGAAAAATTACGAATTTTTTTAATATCAACGGATTTTTTAGCTTGCGCCATGAGCTACCTTAAAAAGTCAAAATCGCCATGTACGCTCATCTAAATGTACATAGCACAAACTGTTAATGAAATTGCGGGGGATTATAACAGAAGCATATTTTAAAGTATTCATAAATTAGACATCACCTTAGGTTTCGATGCTTTTTAACCCAAATTAGTACGCTTAAGAATTCAATCAATGATATAACTCAGTACCCAAGATAGAGAAATAGTACGCAACTCTTCCCTATCCTCGCGATCCAGCTATTCAAAAACCAGAAATTTTTATTTATTGAATACGTACGCCAACTATCCCCCTACTCCCATTACGAATAACACTAAAACGCGCCACCGATGGCTTTTTCAAACTTTTTACAACTTGAATAAATTGTACAGCATCTATAATTTCTTGCTGATTCACTTGATATACCACATCTCCAGCTTGTAATTGCGAAGCAGCGGCCAAACCATTGGCTAAAATCCTTTGTAATAACACGCCCCCTTTAATTTGTAATGGCTGTGCTTCATCTGTTGTCAAACCACGCACCACAACACCTAAAACTGCCCCCTGATCACTAGCCTGCCGAGTATTCACTGTCGGTGTGTCATCGGGTGCGGCCACTAACGTTATATTCACATTTCGGCGTTGATTTTCACGTAAGATTTCCAGCTGAACATGTTGTTGCGGTATCGCTCTGTGTAATTGATTTAACAATGTTGATGTGCGTAAAATCGCTAATCCATTGTATTTAAGAATAATATCACCTGCTTTTAATCCAGCTTTTGAAGCAGGCGAATTGGGAGTGACCTGCGTAATTAAAGCACCTTCTGGTTTTGCCAATTGATAAGATTCTGCCAAATCACGGTCGATATCTTGCAACATGACTCCCAAATATGGTCTGGTCACTTTACCCTTGGTTCTAATCTGATCTACAACACGCATAGCAACATCAATTGGAATCGAAAATGACAACCCCATATAACCACCCGTCCCACTAAATATACGTGAGTTCACGCCAACAACCTCACCACGCTGGTTAAACAATGGCCCACCCGAGTTTCCTCTATTCAGTGCAACATCGGTTTGAATAAAAGGAATTGCATTTTCACCTAGCATATTTCTAGATTTCGCACTGACAATACCTGCGGATGCAGAATAATC
>JASGGM010000173.1:0-5347 GCA_047605045.1 Acinetobacter sp.
ATATAATTTAAAAAAATATTCATATTTAGATAAATAAAAATACTCATATACATTAAGCACACATAATATTCACATTTTAAGATATTTAAACAATGTGAATTATTGAATGGTCTTTTAAATTAGGGGGAATCAATGTCTAAGACCAACGCGGAACAATCTACTTGTCTAGAATTAAATATTAAATTATCAAAGCTACAGCAATCTATTTTATTCACATTGTGTTGTGGAATAACACCCTTCTCATTTGCAGCAGAGGAGACTCAGGAATCGAAAAATGATCGTGAAGTTAAACAGTTAGATCATGTGGTGGTGATCGGAAATCGTGGTGGTGTTCGTACCATTGCCGAAAGCCCTGCTCCTGTCGATGTAATAAGTGGTGAACAATTACTAAAACAAGGCAATAGTGTGGCCTTACAGGATGTTCTAGCAAAGCTTATCCCATCGTTTAAAGTAGATACCCTAAGAAGTTCAATTAATTCATATAGTGCTGTTGCACGTTCGGCAGGCTTACGTGGTTTTGGTGGTGGGCATACGCTGGTTTTAGTGAATGGGAAACGACGCCATGTCGGTGCACAATATATTTATAACAGTGGCGGCTATGTAGAAGGTTATCAATCTGCCGATTTAAATTTAATCCCGATTAGTGCTATTGCACGTGTCGAAGTCTTACGTGATGGTGCCGCAGCACAGTACGGTTCCGATGCGATTGCAGGGGTCATTAACATTGTTCTTAAATCGAGTGATCACGGTGGAAGTTTAAATGCCTCTTATGGCGCAAGGCCACATTATTCAGATGCCGAACACAGAAATGGTGAAACGTTTCAATCGAGTGGTGATATTGGATTTGCCTTAGGTTCAAATGGAGGATTTGCACATTTTGCTTTTGACCTAAAAAATGCGGATAGTACCAATCGGGCAGCCTATGCCACTGGCTCTTTCTATAGCAAAATCAATGGTCAGGATGACCCACGAGAAAGCACTGTTCATAAATATACCAATAAATCTGGTAGTCCAAAAGTAGAAGCACTGAATGTTTCTTACAACAGTGAATTTCCTTTTAATGATTCTTTAACTTTATATTCTCATGGAACAGCCAGTTGGCGTGAAGCAACCACAGGTTTGGGATTCCGCCGCGCCAATTCTGCCTATGTGGTTGAAGAAATTTTTCCAGATGGCACCACGCCAGCAATGGAATTAAAAGAGTTTGATTTTCAAACTGTGTGGGGTATTAAAGGAGATAATTTGCTCGGCTGGGCATGGGATGCAAGTACATCTTATGGAAAAGATAGCTTAGACACCAGTACCACCAATAATGTCAATGCATCGCTCGGCACCGACAGTCCCACCACATTTGGCTTGCAAAAGTACTATGCTTATCAATGGGTGAATAATCTTGACTTCAAAAAATCATTTGATATCGGTTTTGGTATCAATCCCTTAAGTGTCGCTTGGGGGGTAGATTATCGTAAAGAAGGCTGGAAAATTAAAGCCAAAGACCCTTTGGCATATATTCAGGGGGATTATCTTTTTTCAGGGGCAAAATCTAGCTTAACGCCGAATATTGGTATTTCTGGTGCATCTGTCATACAACCCGATGACGAAGCAGACATTACCAGAAGCAATACAGCAACATATCTAGATTTAGGTTTAGATCTTACACAGAAATGGTTTGTTGGTTTGGCTGGTCGTTTTGAACATTATGATGACAGTTCAGGCAATACACTGAATGGAAAAATCACCAGCCGTTACGCATTTACACCAAAGCTCGCTGTACGTGGCACAGTAAGCACTGGCTTTATTGCACCCTCCTTGGTTCAGCAAGGCTATCAAAATACCACTGTCGGTTACGGGCCTGGTGCTGATGGCACTTATGCAAACCGTAAAAGTAAATTGGCTCGCCCCAATTCAGCACTTGCTCAAGCCTTGGGTGCCAAGGATTTAGAACCAACAAAATCGAAAAGCTACAGCTTGGGGTTAACCTACAGCCCCATCAATAATTTGAATATTGCCATTGATGCCTATCGCATAGATTTGAAAGACCGAATTGCACAAACGTCATCGTTGTCAGGCAGTGGGGTCGATGCCATTTTAGCTGCCAATGGTTTTTCTGATGTCCAAACAGTGTCCTACTTTGCTAATTTATTCGACACAGAAACCAGTGGTGTTGATATCGTCGCGGATTACACACAGCAACTCAAAGTGTATGGGCGGCTTAGATGGAATATTGGCTTCAACTATAACAAAACTAAAATCACAGGCATTGCAGAAAATCCTGCTGAATTATCAGGTATTAATGTCATTCGTGTGGGTCGTGCTGCCATTGGCGCGGTGACCGTTGCTCATCCTGAAACCAAGTTCAGCTTAGGCACAAACTGGCAATATCATAAATTTGATATTACAACCCGACTCTCTCGTTATGGTAGCGTCATTTCCAGAGGTGCAACCGAAGCCACGGATGCAAAATATGGCGCCAAATGGCTCGTCGATTTAACTGCAACATATAACATCACAGATCATCTGTCTTTGACACTCGGTGCAGATAATTTATTCAATACTTATCCAGATAAAACCCCAACAGCGGTGATTACTGCCAGTGGCGACATCAATGGAAGTTCCAAATATCCCAATATCTCGCCTTTTGGCAGTTATGGAGGCTACTACTATGGCAGGATCAGTTATCGATTTTAATCAATACTCATTTCTTAAATGTTTCATTTAACTCAGGATATTAAAATGCAACGCATAAATTCAAGAACTTCAAATTCATTCTTTGTTTTTCTATTTTCTGGCATGGTTGCAATCTCTGCACATGCAGAACAATCTAAGGTCAACCCTATTCCCCCAACGGTTACCCCAATTGGTAAAGCTGCACCACAATCCCCACTCAAGTATCGTGAACTGGCAAAATCTATTCTTGCCGAATTTGTTGCAATTGATACGACGAACAGTAAAGGAAGTACCACCAAATTAGCAGAGGCCGCTAAAAAGCGACTGATAGATGCAGGCTTTGATAGCAAAGAGATTCATATTATTCAATCACCGAATACTGCTCGCAAAGGGAATCTTGTGGTTGGTTTACAAGGTACAGATTCAGCACTGAAACCACTCTTACTCACTGCACACATCGATGTAGTTGAAGTAAATCCAAGTGATTGGGCACTACCACCCTTCGAGTTCAACGAGAAAAATGGTGTTTTTTATGGTCGTGGTGTTGAAGATGATAAAGATGAAGCTGCCATTTATCTTGCCAATTTAATCCGCTTTAAACAAGAAGGTTATCGACCTAAACGTAGCATCGTCGTGGCATTAACAACCGATGAGGAAGGGGGTGGTGAAAATGGAATTGACCTTCTGCTGAAAGATCACCCTGATTTAGTGAATGCCGCTTTTGTCTTTAACGAAGGGGGTGGCGGTAAACTTAACCAGTCAGGGCAACGAACAATCAACGGTGTACAAGCGGCTGAGAAACAATTTCAAAACTTTACTTTTGAGGTTAAAGATCGTGGTGGCCATAGTTCAAGACCTCGCGAACAAAATGCGATTCGGGAACTCTCTGCTGCTTTGGCAAAAATCTCAACCACATTTGTGCCTGTCAAACTCAATGACGTAACCCGTGGCTACCTAGAGCGCTCATCCAGTGTACTTAGCGAAGAAAATGGCAAAGCAGCTAAGGCACTTGCAACCAATCCAAATGACGTACAAGCCATCAATCAATTATCGAAAGACAGCGCATTAAATGCCGTTATCCGTTCAACATGTACTCCGACATTGATTTCTGGAGGCCATGCCTCAAATGCTTTACCTGAAAAAGCAACAGCAACCGTCAATTGTCGTTTAGTGCCAGGCGATACGCCACAATATATTTTAACGCTTTTAAAACAGACGGTCGCGAATCCACATGTGGATATTCAACTCGCACATGACGAATTGAAACCAAGCCCTCCTTCACCTGTTACGGGTCAGATTTTAAAAGACATTGAAAAAGTCAGCCATGAGATGTGGGCCAATATACCTGTTGTACCCACAATGGGAACAGGCGCAACCGAAAGTTCAAAGTTTCGTGCTTTAGGTATTCCAGCATACGGTGTATCAGGGCTCTTTTATGGAGATGAAACAGGTCAACATGGCATCAATGAACGTATTCCAGCGCAATCATTTTATGAAGGACAAGAGTTTCTTTATCGTTTAACAAAATTGGTATCAAGCAAATAATTCAAATCATATAAAAATGGCGATTCAACCTGAATCGCCATTTTCATTTTAAAAGATGCCAGACTAATCACCTAACCCTGCTGGATTAATTTCAGATTTTTCAATTGCCTCGGCTTCATCCCCCCAGCGTTGCAGCACTTGGTGATACTGTCCAGATTGAATTACGCCGTTCAATGCAATATTAATCGGTTCAGCCAAACCATTGCCCTTTTTCACAGCAACACCAATATCGGCAGGCTTATCTCCCCCACCCAATGCTGTTCCCACTGGTCGGATTTTACGACCATTTGTTGCTTGCCATGCATATGCAACATTTGGCCCAAAAATGGCGTCTAAACGTCCTGATTGTAATGCCAACTGCGCTGCGGCTGCATCATCAATATATTGTACCTGCGCAGGAGTTAATCCTTTTTTCTTGTTATCTTCAATCCAGTCAAGCAAAATCTTTTCCTGATTGGTTCCAGAATTTACCAAGATTTTTAAACCCGCAATATCGTCAGGGCCCTTTATTGATTTAATTTTACTATTCTCAGCAACATAGAATGCCAAAACATCTCGGCGATAAGTCGCAAAATCAAACTTCTGCTTGCGCTCTTTCGTAACAGTCAAATTGGTCATGGCAGCATCATAACGCCCACCGCTCACCCCCAATGGCCAATCTTCAAATGAAGTTTTCACAATTTTTAATTTTAGTCCCAAGCTGTCTGCAATTAAGCGAGCAATATCAATTTCAGTGCCTACAAAAGTTTTATTATCAGGCGCAAGTACTCCCAAAGGTGGAGTCGCAGTAGATGTTGCCACCGTAAAATAGCCATCATTGACAAATTTGTAGGATTTTGGAAGTTTAGCAATAGCATCAGGATTTTGGGGAGCATGGATAGGCGTGATGTTTGCTGTCAGTTTCTTGACTTCATTTTCATACGTCTCCGAGCGTTGGGTAGCGTTTTGCTTATGACTCACTTGTGCAGTAGAAGCGTGTTCTGAAGTCTCTGAACTTTGTTGACCACACCCTATGACAAGACCACACATACACACGATTAAACTTATAGATAATAATGATTTTTTTTGTTGCATGAATAATGACCTAAGCAAATGATGAGCATTCTAAAAAACGAAAGATAAGCAGTATCTATAC
>JASGGM010000174.1:0-5342 GCA_047605045.1 Acinetobacter sp.
CCATATTATCCTATTCGATTAGTTAATGATAAAACTTTGTTGGAAAAGTATTTCGATTTGGCAAATAATGAAAGAAATGTAACTTTTGCGGGGCGTTTAGGTACATATCGTTATATGGATATGGATGTAACTATTGCCGAAGCTTTAAATATTTCTGAAAAAATTCTAAGTGATATTAATTCTAAATCTACAATAAAAAGTTTTTATCATGAAGAGTCTTTTTAAGGAATTTGGTTATTAATTTTAAAATTTTCTTAACTTACTTTGAGTTTTTGAAGTAAGCAGGAGCTTCTTATGAAAAAAGTTGTAATTGTGGGTACAGGTTATGTTGGGTTGTCCAACGCAGTTTTGTTGGCTCAACATAATAAGGTTGTGGCCTACGATATTAATCCAGAGCGTATTAATCTAATTAACCAGAGAAAATCACCTATTGTCGATGCTGAAATTGAAGATTATTTAGCAAACAAAAAATTAGATCTCTTGGCAACATCGGATAAACACGAAGCTTATAGTGCTGCTGACATTATCATCGTGGCTACACCAACAGATTATGATACTGAAACCGCGTCTTTTAATACCTCAAGTGTTGAACAGGTGATTGCGGATATTATTGAAATTAATCCTGCTGCAACGATTGTAATTAAATCTACAATTCCGGTCGGATATACTAAAAAAGTTAAAGCAAAATTTAATCACGAAAACATTATATTTTCACCAGAGTTTTTACGTGAAGGTAAGGCATTGTACGATAATCTTTATCCTTCTCGAATTATTGTAGGTGAGCAATCTGAACGTGCACAACATTTTGCAGATTTACTTAAACAAGCTGCAATTAAGCAAGACGTACCAGTTTTACTTACCAATAGTACTGAAGCTGAAGCGATTAAACTATTTTCGAATACCTATTTAGCAATGCGTGTTGCTTATTTTAATGAGTTAGATACTTATGCGATTGCACATGGTTTGGATACGAAGCAAATTATTGAAGGTGTATCTTTAGACCCACGTATTGGAACGCATTATAATAATCCTTCATTTGGTTATGGTGGTTATTGTTTGCCTAAAGATACGCAACAATTACTTGCCAACTATTGGGATGTGCCTCAGAACCTAATTCAGGCAATTGTTGCTTCAAATCGTACACGTAAGGACTTCTTGGCTAAGAAAATTTTATCACGTGAACCGAAAAAAGTTGGTATTTATAGACTGATTATGAAAGCTGGTTCTGATAATTTCCGCGCAGCAGCGATTCAGGATATTATGAAAAAGCTACGTGCTGAAGGTGCCGAAATTATTATTTTTGAACCAGCGTTGGGGCAAGATAAGTATTTAAATTCAGAGGTTACAACTGATTTTGAACGTTTTGTTTCCGAAAGTGATGTTATCGTTGCGAATCGATTGACACCAGAGTTGGAATCTTATGCAGAAAAAGTTTACACTCGTGACATTTTTGGTAGTGACTCATAAGTTGTTAACTTAATATGTTTTTGTTTGATTATCTTTGCTTTGCAAAATTAGTAAAGCAATCTAGGTTTGCTGAAGCAATTGCTTCAGCAAATTCTATTGATGGCCGTAAATTTATTTCTTGGTCCTATTATCGCTTAGGCATGTATAAAAAAGTTAATGAACTTAATATTAAGCCTAAAAATTTGAATGATTTACATGCGAAAATTGTTTCATATGCAAGTTGCGGTGAATATGATCAAGCTGCTGAATATTTACAGCAATCGAATCTATTTAATGATAAAGCTAGATTAGAACTTGCGACTGCTTTGGCAATGTATATGCCAACTCAAGCATTAGAACTATTAGGCGATATCAATGATCAAAATGCTGCATTGTACTTATCATTATTATGGAAATTACAATTAAGAGAACAGGCAAAACAACAAGCAACGTCATTGATCAATCAAAAAATCCGCTATGAAATGAATGATCGTTATGGACAGCTGAATCTTATTCTAGCCAATGTATTGGCTAATCAGGCATCGGATAAACTATTATATTTGAATCAATTCCTTGCGCATAATCAGATAAATCCTGTAAAGATGATTAATCCTGATCTGCCGTTAAATGTCCATAATATTAGTGCAGAGACGCAGGTGATTACACAAATTCAAGGTTTAAGTCCATTGGTGAGTATCATTGTAACGGCTTATAATGCAGTCGATACCATTGAGATGAATTTAAAAAGCTTGCTGAAACAAAGTTATCAGAATATTGAAATTATTATTGTTGATGATTCAAGCACAGATAAGACTGTAGAAAAAGTCCGCCAATTCACTCGAGAATATTCACGAATTAAGCTAATTCAGTTAAAAGTGAATGTTGGAACCTATGTTGCAAAAACAATAGGTTTTCAATATGCAAGCGGGGAGTTCATTACTTGTCATGATTCAGACGATTGGGCACACCCGCAACGAATTGAAACACAACTTCGTCCTTTAATCGAACATGATCATTTGGTGGCGACCACTTGTAATTGGGTCAGAGTAGATGAAGATGGAAATTTTTATGCACGCCAGATTTATCCATTAAATCGTTTAGATCCAGCTTCACCAATGTTTAGAAAAGTACTCATTGAACAGGAAATGGGCTTGTGGAATTTGGTACGTACAGGTGCAGACAGTGAGTTTTTAGCGCGTATGAAATTAGTGTTTGGTCGTAAGAGCGTGTTGGCAATTAAGAAGCCATTGGTTCTTGGGTATCATCGTGCGAACTCATTAATGACAGCATCGGATACAGGACATCATAGTGATCAGGTATCACCGATTCGACTTGAGTATTGGGAAGCATGGAATAATTGGCATATTCATGCAATTAAACATGCTATACCTTTAAAAATGCCAGATATTCAAGCATATGAATCTCCTTTTCCTGTACCTAAAAATATTGAAGTTTCGATTGATACAATTTATCACGCCGCTCAGAGTCCTGTTTAGGTAAAAGTATATTGAAAGTTTGAAATATTCATGTTTATTTTAATATAGATTTTTAAGACTTTATAATTTGGTGTTTTATTACATGAATAACAATATGTTATTGGTTTGTTCTAAAAAAATGGCACAAATTCCTGCCATTGAGATTTTTACGCAGCATCAAATTGCTTATAAGCGGTTGGCTTTAAATGAAAATACCTGTGCGATTGCAGGTTGGGGACGTAAAGCCAGTTTTTTTCGTGCGCAACAATTAGCAGAGACCAAGAGATTAGACTGTATTTGTCTTGAAGATGGTTTTATTCGTTCATTGGGTCTGGGTAAGCAAGGTTTTCCGCCACTCTCTTTGGTGGTTGATCATTCAGGCATTTATTTTGATGCAACACAATCATCAGACTTAGAAAAATTAATTTTATCTGAAGAAGTTACAGAGAATAATGATAGGGCACAGCGAGCCATAGCGACTATTGTTAAGTATGGTATTACTAAATATAACCAGAACTATCGAGCTTTAGATCCAACAAAATTTCAAGAAGGCATACATATATTATTGGTAGACCAAACTTATGGCGATCAATCTATTCGTTATGCAGGAGCAGACAGTGAAGCTTTTAAAAAAATGTTGCAGGTGGCAAAAGAACAACATCCTGAGGCAACAATTTGGGTAAAAACCCATCCTGATGTTGTTGCAGGTAAAGCCAAAGGTTATTTTAATGTAGCTGAACTAAAGCAACAGGGAATTCGGGTTTTAAGTGAAAATTACAACCCAATTGAATTGCTACAACAGATGGATGACGTTTATGTGGTTAGTTCACAGATGGGTTTTGAAGCCTTATTATGTGGAAAAACAGTGCATTGTTTTGGTATTCCTTGGTATGCAGGGTGGGGACTCACCAATGACAGTCATGCGCCAGTCGACATTCTTCAAGAAAGACGGACACAGCACAGGACGATTGAACATTTATTTGCCAGTGCCTATTTTCATTATGCACGTTATGTTTCCCCTTTAACGCAGCAGCTCTGTGAACTTGAAGATATTTTAGACCTCTTCATTCCGAATATTGAATTTCAAAAACGATTTCAAAAACAAATTGTAGCTTATGGGTTTAGCCGTTGGAAACGGCAGTTTATTGCAGATTATTTAGATTATTCACATATTCAACTTAGATTTAAACAGTGGTCAAAGCCGAATAAAAATGAGCAGGTTGTTGCATGGGGTAAAAAAGCAAATTTGCTGAAAGCCGAAGGTTATCAGAATGTGTGTACGGTAGAAGATGGATTTATTCGCTCTACAGGCTTAGGGGCGACTTTAATTCGCCCTCATTCTTTGGTTTTTGATGATATTGGTATTTACTACGATGCAACTCGGCCATCACGGTTGGAAAATTTATTGAATGAGTCTGCGTTGACAGCAGCACAATTGCAGCGTGCTCGAAATCTTATTCAGCAATTGATTGATTTACAAGTTTCTAAATACAATGTAGGGCAATCTTCACAACTGCAACGTCCAGAGGCCTTTAGTAAAGTACTGTTGGTGGTAGGGCAAGTAGAAGATGATATGTCGATTCTGTTGGGTGGGGTAGACATTAAACAGAATTTGCAATTATTACAAAAGGTTCGTCAGAATTATCCTGATGCCTATATTATTTATAAACCACACCCCGATGTTCAAGCGGGTCTACGCGTGGGAAAAATTGCCAATGACGTTGCATTACAATATGCCAATGTTATTGAAGTTGATCATTCTATTTTAGAATGTTTTAAAATTTGTGATGAAGTGCATACCATTACATCTTTGAGTGGTTTTGAAGCACTTATGCGTGGTTTAATCGTATATTGTTATGGTTTGCCCTTCTATGCAGGATGGGGGTTAACGCAAGATCAACATGAATGCCACAGACGAACAAAGAAACTTAGTTTAGAACAATTGGTATATATAACGTTGGTGCAGTATCCTGTTTATAATATTGAGATCACTGAAAAAATGCGTGTACCTCTCGTTCAGCCTGAAAAAGTGATTGATTTATTACAGCCATCGAAAAGACAGCCGATACCACACCAGTCACTGTTAGCCAAAATATTTACGAGCTTTAGACGCTTGAAAACTAGGAAATAGAGTTAACAATGTCCGTTCATTTAGATGAGTTAATTTCATCAAAAAGAGTACTTTTATTACAGGGACCGATGGGTGATTTTTTTACCCAATTGGCGGATTGGCTTACAGCACAAGGGATTGAGTGTCATAAATTAAATTTAAATGGTGGAGATTGGTTTTTTTATCATTCACGAGACCATGTTCATCATTTTCGTGGGCGTGTCGGTGAGTTTTCGCGCTGGTTAGAAGATTTTGTGGTAGACAATCAATTTGACAGTATGGTGTGTTTTGGTGATTGTCGGAAATATCAT
>JASGGM010000175.1:0-5309 GCA_047605045.1 Acinetobacter sp.
GAGTACGGAATTCATTTGATCGAGTCTTTGAGTCACGGTTTATAAGTCCATAACTAATGTTAAGTGGCTATTTAAAGGTATACAGGTTTGCAGCAAAAGATCAAGCCACGTACGTAATTTTACATGAAAAAAGACACAAACAATTGTGTTTCAGTTGCAAGATTTTCTCGAAAGGGTTCAAATACCAGCTTTAAAAATAAATGGATGATTGCCGCCCAATGACATCACCTCGGACATCGTCACGTCAAGACTGGATGCAAGCTTTTCGCGCTTTTCTGGATCGGCGTGCTTTAATTATGCTTTTTCTTGGATTTTCAGCAGGTATTCCAATTCTGCTAATTTTTTCGAGTCTATCTCTATGGTTGGGTGAAGCAGGAATTGATAAAAGTGCCGTGACATTTTTTAGTTGGGCAGCATTGGGGTATTCCTTTAAATTTGTGTGGGCACCTTTAATTGATGAATTACCTGTGCCTATTCTCACTAAAAAATTAGGGCATCGCCGTGCATGGCTATTGGTGGCACAGCTTCTCATTATTTGTGCAATTAGCTTAATGGCCATGTCGAATCCTGCATTGGGACAAACTGCAATCATTCAAATGGCAGTTGGCGCTGTGCTGTTGGGGTTCTCCGCTGCGACACAAGACATCGTCATCGATGCATATCGCATTGAATTGGCCGATACCAGCATGCAAACGGTTCTCGCTGCGACCTATAATGCGGGCTATCGAATTGGCATGATTGTCGCGGGTGCTGGTGCATTATTTTTGGCAGCATCGTTAGGGACATCGAAAGGCAATTACATTTATTCAGCATGGCAATATACTTATTTGGCGATGGCAGCCATCATGGGTGTTGGATTAATTACAACACTTGTTATTCGTGAACCACAAGTCCAGCACAAATCTAAAAATTACCAACGTCAGGACTATTTTCGTCTGGTTAGCGTTTTCTTCGTAGCAGTTGCAAGCTTTGTTTTAAGTTATATTTTACTTGGTAAATGGCTCACTATATTAGAAACAGTTTGGGCAATAGAAGATAGCTTTACCCAATTTTGCTTTGAAGCAGTACGATTTATCGCATCGGGCGCATTGGCATTTTTGATTGGTACTTTGCTTGTAAAAATTGGAGTAGTGAACCGCCAAATGGCAATGGATACATGGGTGAGTCCAGTACAGGACTTTTTCCAGCGTTATGGGGTGAAAGTTGCTTTATTCCTATTGTTACTCATTGGTTTTTATCGTATTTCAGATATTATTGCTGGCGTTATTTCGAATGTTTTTTATCAAGATTTAAACTTTAGTAAACAGCAAATTGCAGAAGCCGTTAAAGTTTATGGGGTTATTTTTTCTTTGATGGGGGGCTTCTTAGGTGGGTTGTTGGCTCAACGCATGAACATTATGAAGTTAATGTTTGTTGGGGCAGTACTGGCCAGTTCAACCAATTTAATTTTTATTGGCTTGGTCAAATCTGGACAGCCGTTAGATGCTGTTAAACTAACCGTTGCCGATCGAACCTATACCATCCAACCTGATGATGTAGGTTATTGGTCGGTTACAGTTCCCAATAAAGACTTGATGCAAGCGCAACAATTACATTTAGAAACTGCTTATGTAGATGAAAATAAACAAAAAATTTCACTAGAGCTTCCTTATTTAAAACAAAATCCACAACACCCGCTGCAAGCGCAAATTCAGCTCATGCCGATTCGCCCTAGCCATTTACAAGCAGCGATCACTCAAAAACAAGGTTTAGTGGTGACAGGACAAACAATCGGTCTTCAACCTCAGCAATTACAATCGGATACACCTATTCAGGTATCTCTGGATGGTCAAAAATTTGCTGCAAAATTAGATGATAAAGGCCATTTTAGTGTCACAATTGATGGACAAGCTTTGGCGAAATCGACATCAAAACAACTGGTTGCAGAGGTGAATTTTCGGGACTCACAAGCAGCATCGCCTGTGATGGTGGTGCAACATTTACCGACACTATCTGCCGAAAAAAAACCTGCTTTAGATGTTGAGGTAAATCCAATCATGCCTGTTGTATCGCCAGATGGCACGACTGAAATTAAAGGGAAAGTAATTAAACCTTATAGTCAATGGTGGCTGTATTTTGCCATTGTGGTCGATAATTTGGCTTCAGGTTTGGCGGGTGCAGCATTTATTGCTTTCTTATCTAGCTTAACCAGTGTGTCTTTTACTGCGGTGCAATATGCAATTTTTAGCTCCTTGATGACACTCACACCAAAAATTTTAGGCGGGTATTCAGGAACTATTGTGACGCATATTGGTTATCCGAAATTTTTCCTAATGACGACACTCATTGGTATTCCTATTTTGGTTTTAGTGGTTTGGGTAGCGAAGTTACTAAAAGCGCATCAAGCACAATAAGATATACCTTACTTTTTTGTAAGGTATTGACGATCAGCTTCAAGCGGATATGATAGTTGAACCAGAAACACTCCATTAGGAAACTCGATTTATGCGAATGCTCCATACCATGTTGCGTGTAGGCAATTTAGAACAATCGTTAAAGTTCTATACTGAGGTACTTGGGATGACACTTCTTCGTCAACGTGACTATGAAGAGGGTCGTTTTACATTGGCATTTGTAGGCTATGGTGATGAAGCCAATCATACTGTTCTTGAGTTAACTTATAACTGGGATACGACAAATTATGATATAGGTAACGGCTATGGCCACATTGCAATTGGCGTAGATGATGCATACAAAGCTTGTGAAGAAATCAAAGCACGCGGTGGCAATGTGGTGAGAGAAGCGGGGCCAATGAAAGGCGGAGTGAGCGTGATTGCTTTTGTTGAAGACCCAGATGGTTATAAAATTGAGTTAATTCAACAAGATGAGAATGCAACAAATAACTAGTCAATGCATAGGGTAAAGTTATGATCATTCGGGAAGTCATTCTTCAAGATGCTTTACAAGTATGTTCACTACTTGAAATATTAGAATACAAACTTCCCGAAGATATTGTCCGACATAAGCTTGCAAAGCTATTGGCTCATCCTGATGAATACTGTTTCGTGGTGGAGAATGATCAGCAAAATATCGTTGCGCTCATTTCCATCTCTATTATTTTTCAACTTGCATTGACTGGCGATTTTGCACGTATTAGTTATTTTTCGGTCGATGAACAATACCAGAGTCAGGGTATTGGTACGTTGCTAGAGAGAAAATGTGTTGAAATTGCTAAAATGAGAGGTTGTAATCGAATAGAAGTTCATTGCCATAGCCGCCGATTACGAGCACATCACTTCTATGAGCAGCATGGATTTATAGAATCTCCAAAATATTTCATCAAAATGCTGAACTCTTGAAAAGATGACTCGATTATTTATACTAATTCACGTATAATATGCCCACTTGTTGAACCTAGCCCTAACATCTGTGTTTCGGTGGGTCAAAAGAATGGTCTGTTGTGGTGTTGACCTTGCTTCGGCATTTCCTTATTGATGTTTTAGAATTTCAGTAAGAGTGGTCAATTGCGATGACAGCATAAGCCTTTCTTAACTTAGGAGAATCGACCATGCGCGCCGATATTCACCCAAAATACGAAAAATTAGTTGCGACTTGCTCTTGCGGTAACGTCATTGAAACTCGTTCTGCTGTTGGTAAAGAAACACTTTACCTAGACGTATGTTCAGCTTGCCACCCATTCTACACTGGTAAACAAAAGAATGTAGACACTGGTGGTCGTATCGACAAATTCAAACAACGTTTTTCAGGTATGTCACGTTCTATCAAACGTTAATATACAGAAAAATAAAAAAACGAGCATTTTGCTCGTTTTTTTGTGCCTGAAAAGCAGATATTACTCTGCGTTAAAAATCAGTCTATTGGTTTTTTTCTGAAAGTAGTCACCTTGTACATATCGAATATCGACATTCCATGCATTGGCGAAACTGTTGATATCATCTAATTCTGGCAGGATCATTTCCGCTGGATGGAGTACCTTAAAAGATTGTAGTGCATTTTGCACTTGTAATAATTTCGATTGATCCTCAAGTTGCGGTCCCACTTGTTTATCTAAGCGACAAATATCGAATTTTAATTGCGATAGTAAAATAAAATCTTTGTCATTTAATTGAAAATTACGTAGCGAGATTGTTAGACCCTGTTCCCATAATTCTTGTAGTTTTTCAATATATTCAGGATGTTGATGCAAGGGTTGAGTTGGAAATTGTAAAATTAAAGATGGACTTGAACGATGACTGATTGAACGAATTTTATTTAGCATTGACTGTACTTCTTTATAGTCATCTAACCAGAAATAATGATTTAAATTAACAAGAAACTTTAAGTTAGGAACCTGAGTAACGGTTGTTTTATATAATTGAAGAACGTCGCTTAAAATCTTTAAATCTAGTTTGTTTGAAAGATCAGATTGTAGCGTCACATTCGAGGAATTATTCAGATTTATCCAATTCTGGTTTGACTGTATTCCAGTAGATACTTCAAAGAAAGCCAAATCAATTTCATTTTTATCATAGATCTTTTGATATTGAAGTGAATAATGGTTAAATAAATTAGGATTATCCAAAGTTTTTATTATATCTTGATCAGAAGTAAAATTATTGTATGCTGAAATCGCATTAATATCCTCAATGATGTGATATTCATATGTTGAGTTTGATGTTTTATTAATATTTGTTTTATCTTCAATGATTTGATTAGACGTTATCACGGAATAGCTATCTATATCAGTTTGAATGTTAAGATCGTTGATATCTAATTCTTGATTATTGTTAATAATCGTAGTTTGGTTCTCGATAGCTTTTACTTCTGGTATAGATGGCATTTCTTTTGTTGAAATGTATGGGTAATTGTGCGCATTTAAATTAGTGATAATTAGCGTTACGGTATCCATTTTTTTTAAGAATTTACAATGTAACGGCAATCCAAGCGTATCTGAATTAATTAATAATTCAGAAGTATTTAGTTTCTCGCTATATAGTAATTGGTAATTTTTTTTAACGTCAAATAAATCTAAAGGTTGTAAAACATCAATTAAAGATAGTCCTATAATTTCTTGATTGTTATTGAAACCAAATGATTTCATGAAATTAATATTTGCTTCTGTAAATATACCATCTTTGAGAGTGGCAACAGGGCAGTTGGAAGCATTAAAAAATTCTTCATAATAGTGATTTGAAAATGCAAGCTCTTGCGTTAATTCATATTGCTTTTTTAATATTTGTACATGTTGTAATGCACATTGTATAATTGGGAGAGCAGTTTCAATATTTTGATCATTAATTTTAGCATAAACATGAGGTAATAATATTTCA
>JASGGM010000176.1:0-5304 GCA_047605045.1 Acinetobacter sp.
CAGTGCTAAGGTTTTGTATTTCTCATCAAGCGTAGCGTGGTTTGATAGTGCATGGCTAAAATCATCTGATAAAATAATCGCATGACTAAAAACTTGATGCAGGAAATTTGCTGAAAGATCTGGAAATATTTTACTAATATTATTTTCAACATATGGTCTGAATGATTCAGGGAAGATGACATTTGTTGAAATGTCCTGAAAGAGTGGTGCAATATCAGCGACGTCGTAGCCTGCTTGGCCACAACCCAGCGCTGTAATAAAATAAGTCGAATTTATATGGTTTTTAGTATAAATTTTAAAATCTTCAATATAATGCTGGATCTGTGATAGCGGTACACGTTGCAAATGTTCGTTTAATGTTGGAATGGCATAACTTTGTCCTGACCAACCGCGTGCGACCCCGAGTATTGCACCAAAGTAAAGATGAGCAATTCGTGCAGCACCTTCTTGATGACGCCCAGCTAAATCACTGCCAAAAACAAATATTGTGTTTTCGGGTAAGTCTTTTATGACGCTTTCATCGTGATATTGATAACTCATGATATTCTAATTTTTTCCTTTCATTGAGTTCATGTTGCTATTGAATTTAAATGTGGTCAAGTCATTTCACTTGAATTTCGTGTCATTGTGCTTCATTGAATAAAAATGTGATCAGATACATCGCGCTCATTTTTCTCAGTGTGTCTGTTGCGTATAAATTTTAATCATTATTGCGAGTAAATATTGTGAGTAATCAGCCCTTCGAGCTTCATACCCAATTTCAACCTGCTGGTGATCAGCCACAAGCCATAGAAAAATTAGTGAGTGGTATCGAACGGGGGTTGAAAAACCAACTTTTGTTGGGGGTGACAGGCTCTGGTAAAACTTATACCATGGCGAACGTGATTGCTCAAACTCAGCGTCCAACCATTATTATGGCGCATAATAAAACATTGGCAGCACAGCTTTATGGCGAGTTTAAAGCCTTTTTTCCGAACAATGCTGTTGAATATTTCGTAAGTTATTACGACTATTATCAACCCGAGGCCTATGTACCATCTTCCGATACTTTTATTGAGAAAGATTCGGCAATTAACGATCATATTGACCAAATGCGTTTATCTGCAACACGTGCTTTGTTAGAGCGTCGAGATGCCATTATTGTTGCTTCAGTGTCTGCAATTTATGGTTTGGGAGACCCAAATGCATATATGCAAATGTTGTTGCATGTCGTGCAAGGTGATCGGGTTGGGCGGGATGTGCTAATTCGCCGTTTGGTTGAAATGCAATATAGTCGTAATGAATTAGAGTTTACACGAGGCACATATCGTATTCGTGGTGAAATTCTTGATGTTTTTCCTGCTGAATCCGATCAGGAAGCGATTCGTATTGAATTGTTTGATGATGAGGTCGATTCGATTCGTTGGTTTGATCCCTTAACAGGAAAAATGATTCGCAAAGTGCCGCGTGTGACCATTTATCCAAAAAGTCATTATGTGACACCCAAAGATAATTTGATGCGCGCCATTGAAACGATTAAAGAAGAGCTCAAACCGCAAATAGCATTTTTTAAGGCGCACGATAAGTTGTTGGAAGCTCAACGTATTGAACAACGAACACGTTACGATTTAGAAATGATGCAACAGTTGGGTTATACCAATGGCATCGAAAATTATTCACGCCATCTTTCGGGCAGACCTGCGGGTGAAGCACCACCGACATTATTTGATTATATTCCTGAAGATGCCTTATTGATTATTGATGAGTCGCATGTGACTGTCCCTCAGATTGGTGCAATGTATAAAGGTGACCGATCTCGTAAAGAAAATCTGGTGAATTACGGATTTCGTTTACCAAGTGCCCTAGATAACCGTCCTATGAAGTTTGAGGAATGGGAGCGTATTGTTCCGACTACACTTTTTGTTAGTGCGACACCTGCTAAGTATGAGTTGGAAAAAGCCGAACAAGTGGTAGAGCAAGTCGTTCGACCGACTGGATTGATTGATCCTGAAATTGAGATTAGACCTGTATTGACACAAGTAGATGATGTACTCTCAGAAATTAATATTCGTAAGCCATTGAATGAGCGGGTACTTGTGACCACTTTGACGAAACGTATGGCTGAAGATTTAACGTCGTATTTAAAGGAATATGGCGTACAAGTCGCATATTTGCATTCAGATATTGATACCGTAGAGCGAGTAAAAATTATTCATGAGTTGCGTACAGGCGTGCATGATGTATTGGTTGGTATTAACTTACTACGAGAAGGTTTAGATATGCCAGAGGTGTCGTTAGTTGCGATATTGGATGCAGATAAAGAGGGTTTTTTACGATCAGAACGGTCATTGATTCAGACGATTGGTCGTGCAGCCCGTAATTTAAACGGTAAGGCTATTTTATATGCCGATACCATTACAGACTCGATGCGTAAAGCGATGGATGAAACAGAGCGTCGACGCTTAAAACAAATTCAGTTTAATTTGGATAATGGTATTACGCCACGTAGTGCATCTCGTCAGGTGGTTCGGGAAATAGATACGGGTGAGGCGCTAGATGATGCAACGATTGAGCAGAAGATTGAAGAACAGGTTCAAGCATTGTCGGCAGATGAGCAGCATTTAATTGCTGATCCAAAATTGCTGGCAAAACACTTATCCAAATTGGAAAAAGAGATGTTAAAGGCTTCAAAAGAATTGCAGTTTGAACAAGCTGCCCGTTTGCGAGACGAAATTCTGCGTTTAAAATCTTACTTGGTCTTATAGGTTGTAGTGCGTCGTGATTTGATCATGAAATAATTACACAATCGATATGGTGTCTTTACGCTTTTTGTTTATGTTTAATTAAATAATTAAACAAATTCCAGGAGGATGGATGAATCTATGGAAAGCGTAAAGAATAGCCTAAAAATAGGCGGGCTCCAGTTGAGTTATTTATTTACAATATATAAGAAAATTAAATGTTTAAGTTTTAGAGTTCATTGTTTATATCTTGCCGCATTTATGGTGGTTTTGAGCATATTGTGTACTTCCCTAGCAAGAGCAGAAAGTACTGAATCCTCAGCGGTTCAAAAGGAAGAGTCTCCTCAAAATTTGAAGAAACCTTTTAAGCAACAAAAACTATCCGATGTACCTTTTGCTACTACCATGACCATTGGCTTAGACCAGCTACTTGGGGTTTGGCATGATATTGCGCATAAACCTGCGGAATTCGCAAATACATGTCGTCAAAATATAGAGTTGGTATTTACATATAATGAAAATGGACAAGTTGAAGTTGAAAAATACTGTAGAGGGGAGAAAGGTTTAACTCAAATTACAAAAGGTGAGGCCTTCATTATTAATCCCCCCTACAATACGCAGTTGAAAATTAGTTTCTTACCTGAAACGGTGCGTTGGCTTCCTTTTGCCCGTGATGATTACTGGATTCTTAAAATGGATCAGAATAATCAGGTGATGCTTGTGGGTGAGCCAAAACGTAAACATTTATTGATTCTGTCTCGAACCTCTAAAATACCCGATCAACAGCTACAAGAGTTTTTGAGATACGCACAAAGTATTGGTTATAGTACGCAAGATGTTGTGAAAACATCGATAAGAAGTGACTAAATTTTGATATGATCTCAATTAAGTTTTGGCTCTTTACTATGATGTATGGTTTGGGGTGCTAAATCTCAAAATTACATTGTTGGGGTGAAGATTGTTTAAAGGCATATTCTTTTCTGCATTAGCGTCGTTGACCTTTGGAGTGCTATATTTTTATAGCCAATTTTTAACGATTTTTACGGGAGAGCAAACTTTTGGTTGGCGTATGATTGCGCTATTGCCATTTTTAACACTTTTTATTTGGCTGAATAATGATTTAAGACTAATTAATGAAATTTATCAACGCATAAAACAACGACCTATTTTTATATTATTTTTGCTTATTTCTACCGCATTGATGGGTGTACAGCTTTGGTTATTTCTATGGGCACCTATGCATGGGAAAGGAATGCAGGTGTCTTTGGGGTATTTTTTGTTACCCTTAGTTTTGGTTCTAGTTGGAAGCTCTGTTTTCAAAGAAAAGCTTTCGACTTTGCAAAAGCTCGCTGTGGCATTGGCTTGTTTAGGCGTGATTCATGAAATTTGGCGCATGGGAAGCATTGCTTGGGAAACCATTGTGGTTGCTGTCGGATATTCTGTATATTTTTTATTTAGAAAACTTCTAAAGATTGATCATTTGGGTGGATTCTGGTGGGAGAATTTTTTGGTGCTTCCTGTCGCAATTTATTTCGTACAAACATGGAGCTTACCTTGGGGGACATTTCTACACCAACCGCATCTTATCGCGATTATTGTTGGCTTGGGAATTTTGAGTGCGATTGGATTGGGAAGTTATATTGTTGCAAGCCGATTTTTGCCCATGGCATTGTTTGGACTATTGAGTTATCTGGAGCCAGTCCTATTGGCTATGGCTTCTTTGTTGTTGGGTGAAACCATTAAAGCGGATGAATGGTTTACTTATATTCCAATTTGGTGTGCTGTTGCAGTATTGGTTCTGGAAGGCGCTTTACATCTTTATAAGCAAAATCGTAAGCGACGTGCTTTGTTGAAGAATATTGAAAAATTCCCTTCACGTATAGATTCTAATCGGTAAAATGAATCAAAAAAGTCTAATCTTATGAGTTTGTTCACCATTTTTTTAATAAATATATTGCATTTTTTTATAGATATGATGTGACTATAACAATTCGATTATAAAGGTCATATGCTTTTCATTTCATGTAAAACAAATTTCCTTTAAAATAATCAACGGAAAAATATACTCATCATTAAATAGAGGACGTACTTGTGAGCAAAGATACTATTATCGCTCTACATGCAGAACATCAAGGTCGTTGGAAAAATCGCGAAGAAATTGCGGAAAAAATGATTGCGATTATTGGTCAGTTATATCGTGAAAAAAATATTGTAGTGACTGTTTACGGACGTGCTTTAGTCAATCGCTCAGTGATTCAGATATTGAAAGCACATCGTCGTACCCGTGTTGTTGATGTTGAGCTTTCTGTTGTTCATACGTTTCCTATTTTAGAAGCGCTCGGTAAAATCGAAAACGTCGGTTCAGCTGAAGTGGATTTGGGTAAACTTGCAATTGAATATAAAGATAAAGGTGGGGATATCGATCATTTTGTAGCCGAATCGGTTGCATCTATTCAGGGTCGTGCTGCTGATGTGGAGCCGAAAGAAGTCGTATTATATGGTTTCGGTCGTATTGGTCGTATTTTGGCACGATTGATTATTGAGCAAACAGGCATTGGTCGTGGTTTAAGTCTAAAAGCGATTG
>JASGGM010000177.1:0-5273 GCA_047605045.1 Acinetobacter sp.
GGGGTATCAAAATCTAGAGTTAATATTGATAAGATGAATAATTACACTAACTTATAAAATAGACTTGAAAAAGTGCTGTAGTTAAATATTGATGATTTTTACATCGGTGATGTATCACCTACTTTTGCTAAATTTTCAATCAATGCCCATCACAGAAGCAAGAGCTTTACGCTTCGACTGGTTGTAAAGATTTAATCAATATAATTAGGGGAGTAGCGTCAAAATTATATATTACAAAGGATTCTAAATTATTTGATCTTTTGTCATCATTATTGGGTATAATGCTCTTAGAATAGTTGAGGATTTATCTATGTCTGAACAAGCACGAGATACTGAAGCATTAATCCGTGATCAAATTGCTAAGCATGCTGTATTATTGTACATGAAAGGCACACCACAATTTCCACAATGTGGTTTTTCTGCACGCGCAGTAGAAGCATTAAGCCAAATTGGTCGTCCATTTGCTTATGTGAATATTCTTGAAAATCAAGATATTCGTGCAACGTTGCCAAAAATTGCAAACTGGCCAACATTCCCACAGCTTTGGGTGAATGGTGAGCTAGTCGGTGGTAGTGATATTATGCTTGATATGTTCCAAAAAGGTGAATTACAACCTTTAATTGAACAATATAGTCCAGCACCAGAAGCAAACTAATTCATGAGCTAATCTAGTCATGTGAGTTGCAATTTGCTGACAAAAAGCACCGTATAACGGTGCTTTTTTACCATTGGTTATTTAGTTTGGATTTTAAAAAATAAGTAAAAAGAGGAAGCTACATTTAAGTGAATAGATTACTGAAAATCAGCCTCATTGGATCTGGGCGTGTTGCAACGCATCTCTCCAAAAAATTACATTCGGTTCGTCATCAAATTCAATATGTTTATAGTCCTCAAATCCAGCATGCCCAGATCTTGGCCGATCAGGTTAATGCAATTGCAACAGATGACTTAACAAAAATTGAAAATGATGTGGATGTCATTTTTATTGCGGTCAAAGACCAAGCGATTATTGATGTTGTAAATCAATTCCCCAAACATTTAGCCAACGTTTTAATTGTGCATACCTCAGGAAGTACTACGCTGGATATATTGTCATCTGCAAGTTCGCGCTATGCTGTTTTTTATCCTTTACAGACCTTCAGTCTAGAGAAAGAAGTTGATTGGCTTAGTATTCCGTTATTAATTGAGAGTTATCGGTCTCAAGATTTGGATATTCTATTTAATTTAGCAAATAGCCTAAGCAATAAAGTATTTAATTATTCTACTGAACAACGCTTAAACTTACATTTAGCTGCTGTGTTTGCCAATAATTTTTCAAATTATTGTTACGACATAGCAAAACAAATTGTAGATATGAATGGGGTGGATTATCGTTTATTGCATCCATTGATTCTGGAAACTGCACAAAAAGCCATGCAATTTTCGCCTGAAATCGTGCAAACAGGACCTGCAAAACGAGGCGATCACACTATATTGCAGAGCCATCAACAGCTTTTGTTAAAACAAGGGCAGGGTGATTTTCTGCAGGTTTATAATCTTTTGACTCAATTGATTCAAAAGCGCTAATAATTAAAAAAATTCCTGTTTATACCTGAATTCATGGATTTAATAGTTTGAAATATATGTTGTATTTTTCTTAAGTTATTTATTTTAAAGTATTTTTTTAAATATTAAGATGTGAGAGCGTAAGCAAGATTTTAGCTTAAATCATCCACCCAATGATGTGATTAGGGAGCTACAGCATTGGGTAGATTGAGCGTTTAATTATTTTATTTTTCTGAAAATAAAATCATTAATTTTATGACCTGCCTCTAAACCACGACGTTCAAATTTAGTGAGAGGTCGCCATTCTGGACGAGGGTAACTGTTGCCTTTACCAGCCATATTTTCCAAGTTATCACGATTATCGAGAATATCGAGCATCCATTCTGCGTAGGGTTCCCAATCCGTTGCAGCGTGGAATGTACCTCCCAGTTGCAATTTTTGTTCCACCAATGCCATACGTTCATGCACCACAAAACGGCGTTTAAAATGACGTTTCTTTTGCCAAGGATCAGGGAAATATAATTGCACGCAATCAATACTGACATCGGGCATTTCGCGTAAAACTTGAATAGCGTCGGCATCAAGCACACGTAAATTTTCTAAACCTGCTATGCCTGCTTCATATACACATTGTGCAATACCAGGAACATGGACTTCAATACCGACATAATTACGGTCTGGATTGGCTTTTGCCATGAGTACCAATGAACGTCCCATACCAAAACCAATTTCAACGGTTAATGGACGTTCAGGATGTGAAAAATGTTGGCGTAAATCACCTACAGGATACTCTAAAATTAAATGTTGATATTGTTCCAACGCGGTACGCTGTGAAGTATTGAGAGGTGCTGCTCTGCGCATAAAAGTCACAATTTCACGGTGTTCATGCAAATTGTCTAAATCAACAATTTGCGTTTGAGTTTGATCGTTGCTCATACGTTGGAATCATTCAGTGTTGCAAAGGCGTTATTGTAAGTATTGAAGCAGGCAAGTCAAATATTTTGCTTAAGATGAGTTTGATAAATTTTATTTTCATCAAAATTTATGTTTTTTAGCTTCTTGTAAAAGATTATATGTCATTTTTAGATGAATATATATGTGAGTTATTTGTAGAGAATAATTTCAACCTAAATTATTGAAATATAAAATATAATTAAACATGCCTTTGTGCCGTATAATGAGTCTTTTAGAGCAGGTGAATAGCAATGCAGTATAAGATGCTTAAGTAAAACAGCTAGAAATTATTGCTAATTACTTTGTGACGGATTTAATATCATTTCGTTAATGAAAATCCAAAACTACATACCTAGATTGATGATGACGCAGAACGTATTGTACAACGCTTTATACTCGATTTAATGGGGGGTGTTGAGATTATGGGCAAATGGTTCAAAGCGATTATATCCGATATTTCCGTGGATATTCTTGATCTGAGGCCATTACATCTTTTAAGGCTGATATGGATGTTAAATACATTGTAAAATGTGATTAAGTGGTATCGCATTGTGAATAGGAATTTATTGCATATATGAGAAAAGAAGTGCATTTTGATAATCGAACATTAACTGATGTTGAACGTGTTAAACAATTTGACGCGCTTGCATTTTAATTTAGAAGAAGACCGTATATGTTATTGGCCATAAATAAACTGGTTGGCGTAAAATTTAGATTCAGTTGGCACAATTATTGTTAAGTCACGAATTGATTTGAAAATTAAGGATACTATTGTGCAATAAGATAGTTAATTTAAAATTCTTGTTGATCAATTGCTGACAGCCGTCCATGATGAATTGAGTTTTGACGGTACAAATTTGCTATTGTATAGATGGTATTACTTTAACTGATTATGACATTTTTTAGTGTGTTGAAATTATCGAGTTTTATTTTTGTTAATAGAGTGTAAATTTTAGTAAAATATGTATAAAAATCACTCTAATGATTGTCAAATTAGGGTAATTTATGAAATTTTATTCTATTTTAATTATTCAATAAATGAATTAGTGGGTTTTGAGGAAATGAATTATCCAGAGCTTATTTTCCTTGGTGATAGTCACACATGTTATTTTGACTACGGTATCAAAAAGGGTCTTTACAAGCCGTATAAAGCATCGACATGTATAGTAGATGAGGCAACAGCTTTAGGATTGAAAGATTCTGACTCATTTACTGGTGAGTCCAAGCGATTCAGAGAATTTTTAATAGATAAGCCGAAAAATAGTTATATATTTTTACATTTAGGGGAGGTTGATTGTGGCGTCCTAATTTGGTTTGAGGCACAAAAAAATCAAATTAGTGTACAGGATCAAGCCAAACAATCTATTGATGCATATTTTGAGTTTATCGAAGGATTGAGGAGTGAGGGGTATAATAATATTATCATTACTTCCGCAACGTTACCAACCATTAATGATGATGATCATGCAAGTGAGATCGTTTTATTAAGAAAACAAAAAGTGTCAGCGACGTTTCAAGAACGAACAGATCTAACGGTATATTTCAATAAGCTGTTACGCACAAGAGCCAAGAAAGTGGGAATTCAATTTATTGATGTGACTACAAGTTTTATTGATCGAGCTACGAATTTTACGCACTTAAAATTTAGAAATAAGAAATTGGGTGACCATCACATGGATAATAATTATGCTAGTGTAGTGTGGTCAAAACATATTAACGATTTTATTCAGTCTAATCATAGATTAAGCACGTCAAAATCTATAAGAATTGCAAAAGTAGATACTTTTGTTAAAGCGCTTGATGTTCTTGCAAAAGATTTAAGTAATGATTTGATTGTTAATGTTAAAAATGGAGACAAACTGATATTTGAAGTAATTGATCATTATGGAAAAACTATTGTAATTAAAAATGCAAAGTTAAATGGTAGAAAACTTAAGGATACCTTTAAATTTATTCATGCTCCACATTTTAACGAATATACATAATTTTGAAATACTATTTAAAAATTCTAGAATTTATACGAGCTAGTCGATAATTTTTTAGTAGTTTTTTAAAATTACAAGCCTTATTTCTTAATAGAGTGAGGCTTTTTATAATTAAGACTTAAAACATGGTCTGGACTGCCACCACTCTCCTAGACAAATTCAGTCCATTCAATTAAAAGATGTCTAGAAAATTAGTGGTTATTCAATCATTATTTTTAATCGCCTAAAGACACTCAATAGGATTACGAAAAATTCTATTAACATTTAATTTGTATGAAGGTGTGTATGGATTTTCTAAGGCTTAGAAATTAAGTTTTATAAATCAATTGAATATGTATTCTTATGCCTTTCTGAGATAAATATTTTCAAATTTTAACAAAGCTTACTTGCAAGTCATCGCTGCCTGTTTTAAATATCTAATAGAACACAGTAAAAACTCAAGGATAGCAATGAAACTCTATTATTCACCTGGTGCATGTTCTTTGGCATCGCACATTATTTTAAATGAAATTAACGTAGATTTTGATTTAGAAAAAGTCGACCTAAAAACACATACTACAGAAAAAGGAACCGACTACTATAAAGTCAATCCAAAAGGTTATGTCCCTGCTTTAGAGATAAATCCTGGCTTAATATTGACTGAAAATGTGGCGATTTTGCCATTTTTGGCTCAACATGACCCCCGTCAGGATTTAATTCCACCTTCTGGTTTGGGGCGTGCATTGGTTTTGGAATGGTTGGGTTATCTCAATTCAGAACTTCATGATGCCTATGCGGTATTTTTTGCTG
>JASGGM010000178.1:0-5224 GCA_047605045.1 Acinetobacter sp.
TTTTTTATTTAAGTTTATTTAAGCAGGAATCAAAACGTACAATCCATTTGCACGTTTTGATGCTCAATATTTCGTTCAGTACAGCACATCACGCTTTTGTTCTTGGTCAATCTCTCTACCGATCAACCTAGTGTGTCGAATGATTTTGATGTGCCGACTGAATGGTTTGCAAAATATGCTGACTCATATTTTTTGCCATTTCTTCTTTGGCGTAATAGACTTCGCCAATATCATCAGCACGAATCACCTCAGCCTCTTCTTTATTCTCCGCACAGACCAATACTTGGATTTGTGGGTTAAGTTGCATGGCAATATCGACAATACAATGAATATCTAAAATATCCATAGGCGATAAAATTAACATTCTTGCATGCATAATATGGGCCTGAATTAAAACCCGTGGTTCAGTCGCTTTACCGCTTACAGCAGCAATGCCTTTTTTACGTAAGTTTTCAACAATTTCACGATTTTCTTCGGCAATGACAACTTTAATATTTTGTGCCATCAATGTTTGCGTAATGCGTCGACCGACCTCACCATGACCGACGATCACCACTTGATCACGCAGGTAGGATTGATCGACTTCATCAGGGAGCATTGCCAGTGGGTCGCCACTTCGTTCGAGTAATCGGGCAAGGTGAGAACGCTCACGAATCCATTTTTGTACAGGTTCAATTGCCGAGAAAATAAAGGAGTTTAATGTGATGGAGAACAGGGCACCTGCTAAAATTAAATTTTGTGCCTCATTGGTTAATAAGCCTAAAGAAATGCCCAGTGTTGCTAAAATAAATGAAAACTCCCCAATTTGTGCCAAACTGGCGCCGACTGTCAGTGCGGTATTAATTGGATAACGGAAAAATAATACCAGTGCAATAGCGGCCAGTGTTTTCCCTAACATAATGATTGCCACGACACCGAGAATATGCCACGGTTTTTGGGTAATAATGCTTGGATCAAATAGCATACCGACAGAGACAAAAAATAGAATCGAAAAGACCTCACGAAGCGGCAAGGTTTCCTCTTCAGCACGGTGGCTAAAATCAGACTCTTTGACGACCATGCCAGCAAAAAATGCACCTAAAGCCATCGATACGCCAAACACAGCATAGGAGCCATAAGCAATTGAAACGGCAGCAGCCACCACGGTTAACGTAAATAATTCGCGAGAACCCAGTCTGGCAACAAATTGCATAATCATGGGAACAAGACGTTTACCAATAACGAGCATGAAGGCAATGAAACCCGTAACTTTTAGTAATGTTAGTGCAAGTGTCAGCCAAATGCTGGTTGTATTGTTATCTTGGGCAGGGTTTTGACCGCCTAGCAGAACAGCGGTCGCGGGTAATAAAACCAGAACCAAGACCATGACCAAATCTTCAACCAATAACCAACCTACAGCAATTTTTCCATTAACTGAGTCGAGTAATCCTCTGTCTCCCAAGGCTTTTAGTAAAACGACGGTACTGGCACAGGATAAACTTAAACCAAAGACTAAGGCTGATCCAAATGACCAGCCCCATGCCATACTCAGGCCAATTCCTAATAATGTAGCGACCCCAATTTGTAAAATAGCACCAGGCAGAGCAATACGGCGTACTTGGATGAGATCGTTTAAGGAAAAGTGCATCCCCACACCGAACATGAGAAACATGACACCGAGTTCGGCAAGTTGGTTGGCCAATTGCATGTCGGCAACAACACCAGGTGTATTGGGGCTAATGAGAATGCCTGCGATGAGATAGCCGACCAAAGGAGGTAGACGTAAGCGAGCTGCAACGTAGCCAAAAACAAGGGCTAAACCGAAACCAACAGCCAGTAAAACAATGAGGTCGACATCATGAGGCACGCGAACAATTCCTTAAATGTGAAAGGCGTAATGAAAGAGAGAGATAAACAATTAACAAAGCATGATTAATCTTAACAATAAGTTAAAAAAAAAGGCAAAAAAAACGACTCCATTTGGAGCCGTTTTTTTCAAAGCTAAAATTATTTGATTTTAGCTTCTTTGAAAATAACGTGTTGACGGATTTTTGGATCAAATTTTTTGATTTCCATTTTTTCCGGCATAGTACGTTTGTTCTTCGTAGTTGTGTAGAAATAACCAGTACCAGCAGAAGAAACTAGGCGAATTTTATCACGCATTGCTAAGACTCCTTAGATCTTTTGACCTTGAGCACGAAGATCAGCAACAACCTTTTCAATACCCAATTTGTCGATAATACGCATACCTTTAGTTGTTAAACGAAGACGTACAAAACGTTTTTCGCTTTCCAACCAAAAACGGTGGTGGTGCAGGTTCGGCTCGAACCGGCGCTTGGTTTTGTTGTTTGCGTGTGAGACGTTGTTACCAACGACTGGACGCTTGCCGGTAACTTGGCAAACCTTAGACATGGTGGAACTCCATTGAATTAACCCACAGAAAATGTGCGGTTAGTCAGATACAAACAGATTGAATTTATTCAAGGGGCGTTTTATACCAAAAATACGATTAAAAGACAAGCGAATTTACATAAAACGTGATGTCAAGTCGTGTAATAGCTCATGCCTTGATCAGTCTTGGAAAGTATAACGTATTTCTATAGGATGGAAATAGGCGCTCTTGTACTGTCGAACTGTAATCATAAAATTTGTATAGTGATACACGCCTTATTTAAAAGTAGATATTCGCTATAATTCATAGGGTAAATGACACATTGTTTATACAAGGTCATCATCATGGGGGAGATTTTAAATTTGGAAAAAATACAATGTCGCAGCTAAAAACGTCAAAGACTAAACAGCGTATTTTAAATACCAGCCTACAACTTTTTAATGAAAAAAGTGAGAGAGCTGTTACGACCAATCATATTGCAGCAGCGTTGAATATGAGTCCGGGCAATCTCTATTATCATTTTCGCAATAAGCAAGAGATTATTAAGGCATTGGCTGAACAATATCAGCAACAAATGCTTGAAATGCTGGCCTTACCTCAGGGGAGAGCAGTCAATCATGACGATAAAACTCATTATTTTCAGGTATTGAGTGGGCAGCTCTGGCATTATCGTTTTTTGCATCGAGATATTTATCATTTGGTTGAAAATGACATTTCATTTAAACAACATTATGCAGATTTTTCGGTGCAAGTTATGCAGCAGGTTCAGAAAATCTATCGGGCTTTTGTTGCAGAAGGTCATATGTGTATGACAGAAGTAGAAATCGAAGCGCTGATTATTAATAGCTGGATTGTACTGACCAATTGGACAAATTTTTTATTTATGTCAGGGCATCTGAATGATCAAAATCAATTGGAGGAGAAATGGCGTTTACAAGCATTACGACAATTAATTTTGCTTGAAGGGCCTTATCTGATTGGTGAAAGTCGAACCCACTATGAATCGATGCTAAAAAGCATGGGACATTCAGATTTATTTGCACAACTGACTTAAAACAGCAAGATGCTTTTAAAAAATGGTTTGAAAAAATCCAAAAACGAGTAAAATACTCGGCTAAATTTTTTAAATGAATAGTGATATAGAGCAACATGAACATGACATCTGCCAATACTGCACGTTTGCTGATTACCTGTGAAGATAAGCCAGGAATTGTGCAAGCTGTATCGAGTTTTTTGTATCATCAAGGTGCGAACATTACTGCGCTTGACCAATATGCTACGGAAGCTCAGGGCGGACGTTATTTCATGCGTGTGGAGTTTGAGCTCGAGCATTTACAAAACCGTAAGGACACCATACTACAAACATTTGAACAAAATGTCGCTCAACGCTATGAAATGCAATGGCGTTTGGCTTCGGTGAGCAATGTCAAAAAAGTCGGTATTTTAGTGTCTAAAGTCGATCATGCTTTGCTTGAATTATTATGGCGACATGCACGTGGTTCTTTACCATGTGAAATTACCCATGTGGTTTCAAATCATGAAGATTTACGTGAGTCGGTTGAAAACTTTGGTATCCCTTTTACAGTGGTTAAAGTGACCAAAGACAATAAAGCTGAAGCCTATGCACAAATTAATGAGATTATGCAAGGCAATGATTTATTGGTTCTTGCACGTTATATGCAAATCTTGAGCGAAGAATTTGTCGACAAATGGCCAACGAAAATCATCAATATTCATCATTCCTTCTTGCCTGCATTTGTAGGGGCAAACCCGTACAAACAAGCTTATGAGAAAGGTGTGAAGCTCATTGGTGCAACAGCGCATTATGTAACAGCCGATCTTGATCAAGGGCCAATTATTGAACAAGATGTTGAACGTGTGAGTCATAAGCATAGCGTAGAACAATTACGTGAATTTGGTGAAGACGTCGAGCGCAATGTGTTGGCGCGTGCGGTGAAATGGCATTTGGAAGACCGTATTATTGTTGATGGTCATAAGACCGTAGTATTCCAGTAATTCATTGAATTATTAAATTATTCATAGAGTAAAAAGGGCATTTCATGATTGAGATGCCCTTTTTGTTTTGATGTCATCTATCATTCTGAAATGAAGATTACTCAGCAACGCTTAGTCTTTTGGGTGCGCTGAGTCCTCAGTCCCACTTTCGTCATAACCGCCTTCATCAGGTTGATTATGATCACTTTCATCAGCGACAGCATCAGGAATGTCCGCAAGGTTAAACTGATTGTTGTCTAAAAGCGTGTAATTGAGACGTCCTGCCATCACGCTTGCCAATTCTTCTAGTCCCATTTTATCCAAAGATGAAAATAGCTGGATGGAGAAATCAAGTTTCATCTTTTTCAATTGTTGCTTAACATCTAACAATGCTTTATTGGCAGGACCACGATTTAATTTATCGGCTTTGGTGAGTAAGATATGCACGAATAAGTGACGCGAATGCGCCCACTCCAACATCATTAAATCGAAATGTTGTAAAGGATGGCGAATATCCATGAGTAACACCAAACCTTGTAGACTTTTACGATGAATCAAATAGTTTTCTAGTTCTTTTTGCCATACGCGTTTCATCTCTTCAGGGACGGCCGCATAGCCATAACCCGGCAAATCAACCAGACGCTGGTCAGGGTTTCCTAAACTGAAAAAGTTAATCATCTGCGTGCGACCTGGTTTTTTTGAAGCACGTGCCAACTGCTTTTGGTTGGTAATCGCATTGATTGCACTGGATTTACCTGCATTCGAACGACCAGCAAAAGCGATTTCATAGCCTGTATCTTCTACACATAGCGCAAGTTTAGGTGCACTCATCAAAAATTCAGCCTGACGAAGCCAGTT
>JASGGM010000179.1:0-5216 GCA_047605045.1 Acinetobacter sp.
GATAGAGCACGTGCTTCGTTCGCAGCATCATTCGGAATAGCGATAGTTGCATTGGCTGGGAATTGGTCAATTTTCTTGTATTTACTTGAGTAAATTCCCATTGGTTCAATGTAAGTTGTCGATACAGGTGCGACTTTAGTACTGCTTTCAGCATTATAAGCGACCATGTAGTTGTACGATTGGAATGCATTGACATCAACTTCTTTATTGGCTGTCGCATTATTCATGGCAACGTAGTCAGTAAAGTTCTTGACTTCTAATTCTATACCAGCTGCTTTTGTTTCTGGAAGCGTTGCAATCAGTTTCCACACATCTGTATCTGAACCTGTTGAAGCCAATACAATTTTTTGTGTTTCCGATGCTGTTGAAGCTGCTTTTTGTTCTGTTGCAGGTGCATCGTTTTTAGAACACCCAGTCGCAAGTAAAACACTTGTACCCAATAAAACACTCAATACTTTTTTCATGAGGTTTAACCTTCTGTTAGAGATCATTCTTTTTAAAGAGTTGACCATAAAATTAGAAAATAGCTGATTTTTCAACAATCCAAATATACAACTGGGCTTGAAATTTTATGACATGATCAATCATTGATTTGAAATGTCAAAATGGCCGAGCTGATCTACATAACATGATAGCGTGAGGATTTTTCACTCCAGCAAGAATAGCTTGAGTTTGATAAATCAGTTGAAATTGCGCCCATCATACCAAGAAATCCGTAATCAACATAGAGGGTTAATGGCATTCGATGGAATGCGTCTCCCGAATTGTGAAAGGATATGAATGGATCACAAACTTGAAAATTTATACCCAATTTTCAGAATGGGAAGCAGTATATCGTTGCCTTTATCGTGCTCAAAATAACTTAAAAGAAAATTCTTATGAATTATAATGCATTGCAATTTAAACATCGTTTTATGAAAAATGCGCTCTGATTGAGAGCGCATAATCAATAATTTTATTCAGCTTTTTCTCGTGCAATGGCGCGATAACCGATATCAGTACGATATTGCATTCCCGTAAAAGTCACTTGACCACACACTTCTAAAGCATTGATTTGTGCTTCCAAAACGGTATTGCCTAATGCTGTTACACAGAGTACACGACCGCCAGCAGTAATAACATGACCATCTTGTGAAACGGCTGTTCCAGCATGGAAGATTTTAGTGTCTTCAGGAGATATATCTAGACCTGAAATGACATCGCCTTTACGTACTGTTTCAGGGTAGCCTTCGGCAGCCAATACAATTCCAATGGATTTACGTTGATCCCATTCAGCTTCAGGAGGCAGTTGACCCGCAAGTCCTGCTTCAACTAAATCGACAAGTGAGGATTTTAAACGCATCATAATAGGCTGGGTTTCAGGGTCACCAAAACGACAGTTGAATTCGATGACACGTGGCTGACCTTGCTCATCAATCATTAAGCCCGCATACAGAAAACCTGTGTAAATATGTCCATCTGCTGCCATACCTTCGACAGTTGGGCGCATAATGTCATTCATCACACGTTCAAAAACATCAGGTGTAACGACTGGAGCAGGGGAATAGGCACCCATACCCCCTGTATTGGGACCTTGATCACCTTCAAAAATACGTTTGTGATCTTGTGACGTTGCCATAGGTAAAATATTTTTACCATCAATCATACAAATGAAAGAAGCTTCTTCACCAGCGAGGAATTGTTCAATCACCACACGTGAGCCAGCATCACCAAATTTATTGCCTGCTAGCATGTCATCAATTGCAGCGAAGGCTTCTTCATTGCTCATGGCAACGATGACACCTTTACCTGCTGCAAGTCCATCGGCTTTAATCACAATGGGTGCGCCGTGTTGTGCAACATAGGCTTTTGCAGCATCAACATCTGTGAACACGTCGTAGAATGCTGTTGGAATGTTGTGGCGTTTTAAGAAATGTTTGGCAAAGGCTTTTGAGCCTTCAAGCTGGGCTGCATATTGCGTTGGTCCCCAGATTTTTACGCCTGCTGCACGAGCTGCGTCAACGACACCATTGACTAAAGGTGCTTCTGGACCAACAATAATTAATTCAATGTGGTTGTTTTTTGCGAAATCAATGACGGCATCATTGTTCAGAATATCGAGTTGAACATTGATACATTTCTGTTCGGTAGCTGTACCTGCATTACCGGGGGCGACGAATACATGAGTGACTTTAGTATCTTGTGCGATTTTCCATGCTAATGCATGTTCACGTCCGCCACTACCTAAAACGAGAATATTCATCGGTTCATACTCCATGAATCGAAAATAGACCAATGTAAAAAGGTCTTTTCAATAAGGTTGTTATGTTGGATTTAACCTTTGATTCAACTTACTTCTCATTCATGAAAATGAGCAAGAGTTAACGTTGTGCAAGGGAACCATTGATCATGCGGATGTAACATTTCTGCTAACCTCACGACAATGGTCGGTTTCCTTGCCTGCCTTACGATAATAAATATCAAAGGTTAATTCTGAATTAGAGTTAAAGCGTTCTCCGCTTTAAAAATTAATGACGGAAATGACGCATACCGGTAAAGACCATTGCAATACCAGCTTCATCGGCCGCAGCAATGACTTCTTCATCACGCATTGAACCGCCAGGCTGGATGATGCACTTGATGCCTGCTTTGGCTGCGTTATCAATACCATCACGGAAAGGGAAGAATGCATCAGAGGCCATCACAGCACCTTCAACGATTAAACCTGCATGTTCAGCTTTAATTGCGGCAATACGTGCTGAGTTGATACGACTCATTTGACCTGCACCAACACCAATCGTTTGGCGATTTTTTGCATAAACGATGGCATTCGATTTTACATATTTTGCGACTTTCCATGCAAAAATGAGGTCATCAATTTCTTGTTCAGTTGGTGCACGTTTAGTCACAACCTTTAAGTCGGATGTTTTAATCATGCCCAAGTCTTGGTCTTGAACCAATAAACCACCATTGACACGCTTATAGTCGAGTTGTGGTTGACGAGCATCGATTGCAGGAAGTTCACCGCAGATTAAAACACGTACGTTTTTCTTCGCACCCGTCACGTCCAATACACCATCCGCAATGCTAGGTGCAATAATAACTTCAACAAATTGACGTTCTACAATTGCAGTTGCTGTTTCAACATCTAGTTCGCGGTTGAATGCAATAATCCCACCAAATGCAGATTCTGGATCAGTGGCATAAGCCAAGTCATAAGCTGCTTTAATGCCATCTAAAGATACAGCAACACCACAAGGATTGGCATGTTTTACAATCACGCAAGCAGGTTTTGCAAATGTTTTTACGCATTCTAAAGCCGCATCGGTATCGGCAATGTTGTTATAAGAGAGTTCTTTGCCTTGTAACTGTTTTGCAGTGGAGACAGAGGCTTCAGATGCATTTGCTTCAACATAGAATGCAGCAGACTGATGTGGATTTTCACCATATCGTAAGTCTTGTGCTTTATTAAGCTGGGTATTAAACGTACGGGCAAATTTATCGGCTTCACCTTCGGCTTTCCCTACGCGTGCGCCAAGGTAAGAAGCGATCATGCCATCGTATTGTGCAGTATGTTCAAAAGCTTTTACTGCAAGATCATAACGCGTTTCGTATGACAATGAGCCTGTCGTTTTTAATTCAGTAATAACAGTATTGTAATCACTAGCGTTAACGATAATACCGACAGATGCATGGTTTTTCGCTGCAGCACGAACCATGGTTGGACCACCAATATCGATATTTTCAATTGCATCGGTGAGTGAGCAATTGGGTTTTGCAACTGTTGCGGCAAATGGATAAAGGTTCACAATGACCAAATCGATAGGGTCGATGTTGTGTTCTTGCATGACGGCTTCATCTAAGCCACGGCGCGCCAAAATACCACCATGAATTTTTGGATGTAAAGTCTTTACACGACCATCCATCATTTCTGGAAAACCTGTATGCTCAGAAACTTCAACGACAGCGATGTTGTTTTCTTTTAACAACTTGTATGTACCGCCAGTAGATAAAATTTCTACCCCTAAATTTGCCAAGTTTTGCGCAAACTCAACAATACCAGTTTTATCGGAAACCGAGATCAAAGCACGTTTAATGGTCATGTTCTTCGTCAACAATATTCAAGTGTTTAGATTAAAAAAAATAGGCAAAAAAAATGCCCACGACGACGTGAGCATTTTATCATTTATTCACTCATTAAACCGTGAGCTTTCAACTTTTTACGTAAAGTGCCGCGGTTTAGGCCTAAAATTTCAGCAGCGCGGGTTTGGTTACCGCGTGTGTATTCTAGTACCACAGATAGAAGAGGTTTCTCCATTTCTGCTAGCACCATGTCATATACCTGAGATGGTTGCTCACCTTGCAATTGTGCAAAATAATGACGAACTGCGCGATCCACATGGATGCGAAGAGCAACATCAGATTGTGCAGTAAAAATAGGAGATTTGCTATTCATGCGTTTTAATCCGAAATTAATCTATAACCACTTGGGTAAAGTGATTGAGTTTATAAAAGGTTAAAAAATGTCTGACTTAAAGGTATTAACTCAAACATTAAAAATTAAGTACTAGCTTGCCACAAACTTCTCGCTTTTGGTTGAAAAATGAGCGTAACAGTTGTTTAAAAAATGTTACAGCCATATTTCAAAATAAAAAAATAACGAAATGCGCAATGTTAAGAACTTGCACATGAGACAGTTTATTTATTTATGGAGTATATACGAGACGTTTGAGTGGTCATGCTTTCGTGGCGCACATAATAGCATTGTCTCGAAAAAAGTGAGTAAATTTGATGCAAAAATTTGCTATTTTTTATCGTTTTTTTAGATCGGTTATTGTATTTTGATAATGTTTTTTAATTTTTGAGATGGAATTAGATTAATATTTAGTAAATTTATTCAATTGTTGAAATCATAAAAAAATTAAATGGTTTGAGCTTGCATGGATGGCAATAGCGAGGGGCTTTTATTTTGGTGTTTATTGTGGTGTGTCTATAGAAGATGAACAATGCTTTAGGTTACACAGTATTGTAGTAACAGCATTTAACTCTGGAAAATGCTGAATAAGTCTTTTGTTGTACAACAAGATTTGACTGAGTAACAGACTAAATAGCAGGACATTGATTGCAACTAAAATGATTGCCATCATTCGTTTTTTCTTTCTTGTGTTCTGAGATGAAAGAGCATGATTCATGGTAGACAATGTATCTGCATGCATCATGGTATTATTCTTATGCAA
>JASGGM010000180.1:0-5167 GCA_047605045.1 Acinetobacter sp.
ATTTCTCGGCATCCAGCGCTGCCATACAGCCTGAGCCTGCAGAGGTAATGGCTTGGCGATAAATACTGTCTGCGACATCACCTGCTGCAAAAACACCTTCAATAGATGTAGCAGTTGCATTGCCTGCTGTGCCACTTTGTACTTGGATGTAACCATCACGAAGTTGTAGTTGCTCTGCAAAAATTCCAGTGTTTGGTTTATGACCAATGGCAACAAATAAGCCTTGAGCATCAATTTGTTGTGTCGATTCATCCAACGTTGATTTTAGACGGACACCTGTAACACCTGTCTTATCGCCCAATACTTCATCGACTTGATGATTCCAGACAATGGAAATTTTGCCTTCTTTTTCTTTTTCAAAAAGATGATCTTGCAAGATTTTCTCTGAACGTAAGGTATCTCGACGATGTACCAATGTGACGTGTGCAGCAATGTTGGATAAATATAATGCTTCTTCAACAGCAGTATTTCCGCCGCCAACCACTACAACATTTTGGTTTTTATAGAAGAAACCATCACACGTTGCACATGCACTCACGCCTTGACCCATGAATTTCTGTTCAGATTCAAGGCCTAAATACTGTGCAGTTGCACCAGTGGCAATAATTAGGGCATCACAAGTATATTCACCCATATCACCTTTAAGTACAAATGGACGGGTTTGTACATTCACTTCATTAATATGGTCATAAACCAGTTCAGTACCGAAGCGTTCAGCATGTGCTTGCATATCTTCCATCAAGCCAGGTCCAGTCAAGCCTGCAACACCACCTGGCCAGTTGTCGACTTCAGTAGTTGTGGTCAACTGCCCACCTAACTGTAAACCCGCGATGAGAGTGGGTTTTAAATTGGCACGTGCAGCGTAGACTGCAGCACTATAACCAGCAGGGCCAGAGCCTAAAATAATTAAGCGTGAATGACGAGCACCCATGAGGATTTCCTTTATAATTTAAAATTGAAAAAATTATACGTGAAACAACGTAACTTTTGTGTGATGTTGATGACGATATTATTGATCATCAGAATCGAATTGAGCTATATAGAATACGAACAAACATCAACATTCTACTGCATCTTTTTTTTTAGAACAGGTGCATAATATAAAGATTTGCAGATTGAAAAAAGTTTTTGTGCTTCTTTTCAGTAATTTTATTGGTTAATCGGATACAGGACAGTATATGACTGCGGTGTCGAGTGTTTACGCACAACGCTTACTCATCACATTATTTTTGGTGTCGTTTGGGATTTATCTGTTTTTGGCAACAGTCACCTATACGCCGTTCGATCCAGGTTGGATGCACATTTCAAGTGATACGCAACAAGTATCGAATGCGAGTGGTGTAGCAGGGGCATGGGTTGCGGATTTGCTATTTGGATTCCTTGGTTGGGCAAGTTTGTTGCTCCCCATTTTCTTTTTTACCGAAGCAATTCAAGTCTGGTGGCCACGAAGTTTTTTAAATCGACCATTTCGCTATGCGGCAATGTTTTTTATCATTCTGACTACGTCAAGTCTTTTGTATTTGTTTTGGAATGTGCCAAGTGATGCTTTAGAAAATGCGTCGGGTGGTATTATTGGTTATGAGTTGGGTGAGAGCCTGTCTCAATTACTTACTATTTACGGTGCAAGTATTTTTCTGGTGGTTCTCTGGTTTGTGTTATTTACACTGGCATATGGGATTCAATGGAACAAGACTTGGGTAACACTGAAGGCAACGCCGAAATATCTGCAAGATTTATTTTATAAAAATGTACCTGAAAGTGAGGCTGCTTACGATTTGACGACTCAGCCGAAGAAGAAAGTTACCGTCGAACAGGTCGCTTCGGCACAAGCAGTGGTTGAAGCACAACAGCAAGTGATTCAGGACACGTCACATCAAGTATTAAAATCTGATCAACCGACGACGAGACATCAACAAACAGCAGAACGATTATTCGATGATTTGACAGAATCCCAGTCTGTGTCGGCGGCACAAGCGGCAACCATACAGGTGCCCGTAGCTTCTAATGTAAAAATTGAACCGAAGGTGATTGCAACTGGGGAAGTCTGGCGTGCTTTGGATCAGGAAAAAGTACAACGTCAGGAACAAGAAATTGACGCATTATTACGTGCAGCAGAAGATCATTCTACCTCGCCGACACAGCAACATTTTAAGGCAGTAGTTGATCCACATAATCAAGCGGTGCATGAAGATCCAGCATTGAAAAAATCTCATCTGGATTGGAATGATGATCAAATCTTTGATGAGTTATTGGCGGCTGTACCGCAAGCGAAAACAGCTGTGGATGCACATACACCGTTTAATCAGCCTGAAGACTCGCATGCGATTGATTTAGAATTTGATGATGAAACCTCGCAGCAGCATCAACAGAAAAATGTGCATGATATTGTTCGACAAGCAGAACCCATCGCGGATATTGAAAAATTATTAGCGCAAGATGTTGATACTGCACCATCTATTGCAGTTGCTACACCTGCAGTGCAGACTGAACAGCAAGATGCAGCTATACAACCACGCACAACAAGCAGCTATGCACAATCTACACCATTGGTGAAAGCGCATATTCAGACAGCATTGGCAACGTCGGTGCAAACAAGCGAAACCAAAGAACTGTCGAAAGAAGAATTCATTGAAGCATGGCAAGAAACTGCGGGAAAGCCTGATGCTGACGATGATGTACTGGCCGATTTTGATTTTGATGCGCCTTTGACTGATGCTGCTGGGCGTCCAATGTCACGTGCCATGCAGGTGGCAGAAAAACGTCGTGATTTGCCACCTTTACCGAGTACGGATCTGCTTGATAAAGTTGATCCAAACAAAAAGGTGAATTTCACCGATGAGCAGTTGGCTCGTTTATCGGAATTGCTTGAAATTAAATTACAGGAATTTAATGTCAAAGCCAAAGTGGTAGAAGCGCAACCTGGTCCAGTAGTGACACGTTTTGAGTTAGATTTGGCTCCAGGTGTGAAAGCATCGAAAGTCACCAATATTTCACGCGATTTGGCACGTTCAATGTCTATGGCTTCGGTACGTGTCGTCGAAGTGATTCCAGGTAAACCGTATATCGGAATTGAAGTACCTAACAGTGCTCGTGAAATGGTACGTTTGACTGAATTACTGGATACCCCGATTTATCGTGATCCAAATGCCTTAATTAGTATGGCCATGGGGAAAGATATTTCGGGTAATCCTGTATTGGCCGATTTAGCCAAAGCGCCCCACATGTTGGTGGCAGGGACAACGGGTTCGGGTAAGTCGGTTGCAGTGAATGCCATGATTTTATCGATGCTGTTGAAATATACGCCAGATCAACTGCGTTTAATTTTGATTGACCCGAAACAGCTTGAGCTTGCCAATTATAGTGATATTCCACATTTGCTTACGCCAGTTGTCACCGACATGAAAGATGCGGTGAGTGCTTTGAATTGGTGTGTGAATGAAATGGAACGCCGTTATAAGCTCATGTCATTCCTGAAAATTCGTAAAATTACGGACTACAATCGTAAGGTTGAAGAAGCTTTAGAACGAGGCGAAGACTTGATTGATCCAACATGGAAACCAAGTGATTCAGCCACACAGGAACGTGCGCCACGGTTGACGCCGTTGCCAATGATTGTCATTGTGGCAGATGAATTTGCCGATATGATTATGCAGGTAGGTAAAAAAGCTGAGGAAATGATTACCCGTTTGGCACAGAAATCTCGTGCAGCAGGAATTCATTTACTTTTGGCAACGCAACGGCCTTCTGTCGATGTAATTACAGGTTTGATTAAAGCGAATATTCCAACGCGTGTCGCGTTGCGTGTGAACAGTAAAATTGACTCACGCACGATTCTGGATGCAGGCGGGGCAGAAGATTTGCTCGGTCACGGGGATATGCTCTTTCTTGGACCAGGTAAAATTGAACCTGAACGGGTACATGGTGCGTTTATCAGTGATGATGAAGTGAACCGAATTTGTGATGCTTGGCGTGAACGGGGTGAACCGAATTATATTGATGAAATTTTGACACCTTATGATGAAGAGCCAAGTTCTCGTGGTTTTGAGGATGGTGAAAGTGACCCAAGTCGTGATGCATTATACGATCAGTGTGTATCATTCGTTTTAGAAACGCGCAAAGTGTCGGTGTCATCATTGCAACGTAAATTCAGTTTGGGCTATAACCGCGCTGCCCGTATTGTCGATCAAATGGAAGAAAATGGCATTGTGAGTGCAATGGGTGCCAATGGTAAACGAGATATTCTGGTTTAACGATTCAGACCATCGTGTTGTATGACAATCCAAATGCTAGAAAAAACGCCTGTACATTCATGTACGGGCGTTTTTTCTGAGATATCAATTCCTTGGGTATCTAAGATCTCGTCTCAATATCTATGACAACGCTTGGCGTTGTATTTGCTGTTTTACCCAGTTCGCCAAATTTTGTAGTGCCATCTGAATTTCAGGTGTTAAGGGATGGCCTGCATTGAGTCGCACATAATCTTGATATTTATTGTCCTCACCAAAAATAACACCAGGAACAACGCTAATACTTTTTTGCAACGCATATTGATATAAATCAAAAGCATTTAAACCATTGGGCAGTTGTATCCATAAGGCATAACCACCTTGAGGCGGGTGTAGACGTATTGGAATATTTTGGAATTTCTCAGTGATCGCATCGATATAATCGTGCACTTGTTGAAACAATCGAGGGCGTAATTGATCTAAATGACGACGATATTGTCCGCTATAAATAAAATCGGCCAGACCCAATTGCAAAGGCGTGTTGACAATAATGTTATGTGCCAATAAATAAGATTTCAGATGTTGTAATTGAGGGGGGAGACATACCCAACCAATACGATATGCACTGGAAAGTGATTTAGACACGGAACCAATCCAGATAACATAGCCTGCACGGTCCCAATATTTAATGGGTAAAGGGTGTTGTAGTTGAAAGCCACATTCGGCATAAATGTCATCTTCAATAATGTAGCATTGATATTTTTCTGCCAGCTGCGCGATTTTTTGTTTATCTTGATGAGATAAACAATAGCCCAACGGATTTTGGAAATTGGCAGTGAGTAGGCACACTTTGGCTTGGCCTGATTGCATGACCTGTTCTAAACGTTGTAAATCCAGACCTTGATGTGATGCAGGAATCTCGATAATTTTACGCTTTAAGC
>JASGGM010000181.1:0-5111 GCA_047605045.1 Acinetobacter sp.
AAAAAAAGCAAAGCCAATTGGCTTTGCTTTTTCGATTGAGCGTCATGTTCAATCTTAAGAATCAAATCTTAATGGTGATGGCCGCCAGCACCGTGAACATGACCATGTTCAAGTTCTTCAGCAGACGCTTCACGTACTTCAACAATTTCCACATCAAAAGTCAAATCTTGACCAGCAAGTGGGAAGTTTGCATCAACCAATACATTTTCGCCTTCAACTGCTTTTACAGTCACGATTTGAACGCCATCATCGGTCTGTGCTTGGAATTGCATACCAGGCTCGATGTTCTCAACACCTTGGAACATTTTCACAGGAACTTCTTGTACGAGGTCAGGGTTATATTCACCGTAACCTTCAGCTGCAGGAACATTTACAGTAAATTTGTCGCCTACAGTTTTGCCTTCAAGTGCTTTTTCCAAACCTGGAATAATGTTGCCTGCACCATGCAAATAAGCAAGTGGCTCACCTTGAGATTGATCAAGTGTTTCGCCTTGTGCGTTTGTTAAAGTGTAGTTGAAAGAAACTACGAGGTTATTTGCAATTGCAGTCATGTTTTTTAATCCATGTCGAGTTTTAAAAGTACATCATAAAGTCAAAGTACATTTTGGAAAATGAAATTTCTGCAAAATATCGAACTTTTCATCATGAATAGCGCATTAAATAATGAAATGGGGATCATATTTCAGATTTCAATACAATTTTATCTTTGGCGACACGCGTCTGGTCACAAAATCTTTTGTGGCCAATAAACCTGCCTGTGTATAACCGTGAATATGTGCTTGATGAATACGATACAACGACATATACATAGACTTGGCAAATACACCGTGTACTTGTACTTGACCCAAGATTTCACCGATTGCCTTATTTCGACTTAATGAAACCAAAGAGCCTTTATCTGTGAACTGGAACATTGGTAATGTTGCTCCCCGAATACGGGCAACCATGGCCTGTGCAAGAAAACTGGCTTGTTGACTGGCCACTTGTGCACGGGGGCTAAGTGGCGGTTCTTGTGCTTCGGGTTGGCAGTGTGCACAATCACCAAAAGCAAAAATATCTGGATCACTAAAGGTCTGCAATGTTGCATAGACTTTTAAGCGATTGATGCGATCGCGTTCAAAGTCGGTTAATGATGCAATTGCAGGCGGTGCTTGCACACCAGCAGCCCAGACTTTGAGTTGTGCTGGAAGTACCTTGCCATCCTGAAAATAAATATTGTCAGCATCGACTTTATTGACTTTATGGTTGGTTAAAACATCAATACCCATTTTAGTCAGGGTTTTTACAGTATGTTCTGAAATAGACGGCGATAGGGCAGGTAAAATACGATCTGAAGCTTCAATCAGGGTGATTTTTACGGCATCTGGTGAAATTTTATTTAAGCCATATTGATAGAAGTTTTCAGTGGTTTCGTCTAACTCCGCAGCCAGTTCAACCCCAGTGGCACCAGCACCAATAATCGCAATATTCAATTTTTGATCTGTTGAATGGTTTTGGGCATTTAAATAGAGATGGAATAAGTCCTGTTGGAAAATTTCGGCTTGTTCACGGTTGTCTAAAAAGTGACAGTTTTCCCGTACACCTTCGGTACCAAAGTCATTACAACGAGAGCCAATGGCCAAGATGAGCGTGTCGTAGGGAATGACTTGCTCATTGGTTTCATGATGGCGTGCAGAGACTTGTGGGTAACTGATCGTAATGGTTTTTTGAGTTTTATCAAGTGTTTCAAAACGTCCAAGAACAAATTGATAATGATGTTTCTTGGCGTGTGCAAAGTAATTGGTTTCTTCACTATGTGGGTTGAGTGTACCTGCAGCGATTTCGTGTAAAAGTGGTTTCCAGATATGAGAAAGCGATTGGTCGACCAAAATAATTTCCGCTTTTTGGTGTTTCCCAAGATTATCGCCTAGCTGAGTTGCGAGCTCTAGTCCGCCAGCGCCACCGCCAACAATGACGATACGATGTAAACCTTTCATGGTGTGTCATCCATTTCTAAATAGGGTGTGTTGAAATTCTGGTTTATTGATTGATTCATTCTGATATGAATGAAGATCGGAACTTCAACAGACCTTATCTATCCTTACATTAAAAAAGATGGCATCTATCATGCCATCTTTTTTAAAAATGTAAATGATTATTGTTTTGTTTGGTTAGTGTAATGGGAAAATGGTTGCAGCAGGCAATTTTTCGGCAGTAAAAGGCAAAATATGTTTTAACCAGTTACAAAATCTTTGCCATAACGTAGCGCGTTCCAATTTCACATCACTGTTAATCGCAACATCTTCTAACCATTGATCATTCTGATAAATTTTTACAGTGGCCAATTGTATGTTTTTGTTGAGTGGTGCAATCAATTGTTGGGTATTTAATTGTATCTGTAAACGTGTATTGGTTTCCGTCAGTGGTTCAATGACTTGTCCCTGAAATTTAATACGTCCTGTAATATTGTCAAATTGATGCATATCAATCGGTTCGACTTGATTGTATAGCGATGTTGTGATGAATTTTGTTGTTTGTGGAACAACGGTGTAGCGTTTAATTTGACCTTGGGTGACAGGCAATTCAGCAAGGGGATGTTTTGCCTTAATCACCACTTCATCACGGGTATAGTTATAGGCCAAGTTCATAAGTCGGTGTGCAACTTCTGCACGCATGACTGGGCTGGTTGTTCCGAGTACAACCACAATTAAACGGCGATTGGGTGCATCTGGATCCATGGTTGGGCGATTTGCCGTCAAGGCTAAGTTAAATCCAGCTGCACGGGTATAACCTGTTTTCAGGCCATCTACGGTTGCATCTGTTTTTAATAAAATATTGGTTGCATGGTGGGTGAAATTATTCCATGTATACCCCGTTTGTTTAGCGTAATGCAGGTAGGTAGGGTATTGTTGAATCAGTGCATTGCCAAGTTTTGCCATATCAGCAGCGGATGAATAGTGCCCATCCATGGTAATTCCAGCTGGATTGGTAAAATGTGTGTCGGTCATGCCTAGTGCTTGGGCTTCTTCATTCATTCGTGCGACAAAGTGTGGTAAATCACCGCCAATGCGTTGTGCCAGAGTAACAGCAGCATCGTTGGCAGACATGACAATTAATCCTGACAATAATTGATCTACTGAAATTTGCTGCCCAGGGCGTAAAAACATTTGAGATTCATCGGGTTGAACGACCTTCACAACATCATTGGCTGTAATGATCTCATCACGTTTAATTTTGCCTGCTTTCATTTCTTTGAGGGTAATGTAGGCAACCATCATTTTCGTTAGGGATGCGGGTGCTCTTTGCGCATGGCTATTGTATTCAGCAATGGTTTGACCTGATTGTGGATCGTAAATGGTCCAAGCCGCTGCGGGTACAGAGGTCGGATCAATATTTAAAAGAGCTGAATGTGCAAAACTTGAGTAAAAAATACCCATGCCAACAAACAAAGAAATGAAAGGTTTCAACGATAATATCCCACTAAGAATGAAGATGGCGACAATACTCTATGCTGAATCTTAAGATTCTCTTGAATCATTAAAACTTTTGCACAGAATGTCAGCAGTAGCGCATATTAGATGAAAAAAGTGCTAATCTAAAGCCTTGCATAACTTCATCAAGATTAGAATTCTGACTTATGTTGCACTATCAAATAGAGTTTGACGATTATCAACAGCACCTTATTCACGTGACCTTACGTTTTTTAGCCAATCCCACACAAGTGCTGTGGTTACCGACATGGATTCCGGGGAGTTATTTAATTCGTGAGTTTGCGAAACATATAGAATCTGTACGTGCATTCGATGAGTCTGGACGACAGTTAAATATGAGTAAAATTGAAAAAAATAAATGGCGATTGTTCAATACCGATCATGAATTAATCACGGTTGAATATGATGTCTATGCCTATGATTTATCGGTACGGGGTGCTTATGTCGATCAAACCCGTTTATATGTCAATCCATCGTGTGTTTGTTTGGGATTAGAAGGTCAAGAGGATGCACCATGTGAATTGGAAGTGTTCCTCCCACAAAGTCTAAAACATTTTCAATTGGCAACGGGTTTGCAGGCGAAAAGTTTGGTGAAAGGGCGTTATACCCTGCAAGCAGATCATTATATGCAATTGATTGACAGCCCATTTGAACTGGCAGATCAAACCCGGTTTCATTTTGAAGCAGGTCAGATCCCTCATGAATTTGTCATTTCAGGTCAACACAGCACTCATTTAAGCCGTTTACAGCAAGACATCCAGAAGATTTGTCAGACAGAAATTGATTTATTTGGTTCCGCGCCCTTTCAAAATTATGTATTTATGACGATGGCAACGGCCAATCATTATGGTGGTCTAGAACACCCTAACAGTACCAGTTTAATGACGCCGCGCGATGATTTACCACAAAGCACAGAAACGGAAGAACCATCAGAGAACTATCAACGTTTTTTAGGGTTGTGTAGTCATGAATATTTTCACGCATGGATGGTGAAGTTTATTCGTCCAGAAAATTTCGTCGATTATGATTTGCATAAAGAAAGTTACACCACTTTATTGTGGATTTTCGAAGGATTCACATCTTATTTTGATGATTTGATTCTGTTACGTAGTGGCGTGATTTCTCAGGCATCGTATTTAAAATTACTGAAGGCACAACTCGACCGTTATTTACAAAATCCTGGACGCTTACTGCAAACCGTGGCTGAATCCAGCTTTGATACATGGATTAAATTTTATCGTCCAGATGAAAACACCAATAATGCAGGCACCAGTTACTATAATAAGGGTGCGTTGGTGGCATTGTGTTTAGATTTAGGTCTAAGAACACGTGGTTCCAGTCTGGATGCAGTTGTTCGTACCTTTTATGAACGTGCACAACAAGGCATACACGTTAATGAGCGCACTATTTTTGAAATTTGTGAGCAATTGACGGGGCAAACATGGGTTGAGCAAATTAACCATCTCATCAATACCACCGATGAATTACCCCTCGACCAGCTTTTTCCTGAATTTGGGATTGAATATAAGACCCAAACAGAAAAAAGTTTGCCTTTTGGTTTGAAGTTACAAGAAAAACCAGAGGGTGTTTTGGTTCAACAAGCGCGTCGAGATGGTACTGGCGCAAAAGCAGGCATTTCAG
>JASGGM010000182.1:0-5049 GCA_047605045.1 Acinetobacter sp.
ACGGTACAGAAATTTATAGTGTGATTGGTAATCTTGCCCCACGTTCAACCCTCACTTTGGTCATTGAACGTCGTTTCTCGGCACATCAAGGTGAAATGGTTGAAGTGCCCGTGACTTGTCGGCTAGACACGTTAGAAGAAGTTTCTGTGTATGAAGCAGGGGGAGTGTTACAACGTTTTGCAGAGGACTTTTTGGCAGAACAGGTCGTTTAGGAAATTAAATTCGTGTACAGCCCTATCGAAAATGAAGGCTTTTTGCTAAGTTAGCAACATATTTGGGTGCGTTTATGGGAATGATATGGAAACAATTTTAGGCTTATGTATTGGTGTAGGACTCAGTGCTGCCTGTGGTTTTCGTGTATTTGTTCCTTTGTTGGTGATGAGTATTGCCACAATAACAGGGTTATTTGAACCATCTAAAGGTTTTGAATGGTTGGCAATGCCATCGGTATGTTTCGCTTTAGGTGTCGCCACTATTTGTGAAGTTGCAGCCTATTATGTTCCGTGGGTGGATAATGCTTTGGATACAGTAGCGACACCTGCGGCCATGATTGCAGGCACATTGACGACAATGGCCGTAACCAACAGTGAAATGTCACAATTTGCGACTTGGGCTGCTGCAATTATTGTCGGTGGTGGTACGGCAGGTGTGGTGCAACTCAATACAACCGCATTACGTGGCGTTTCCACGGTGACCACAGGCGGGTTGGGAAATTTTATAATTTCGACTGGCGAATGGGTGAGTGCAGCGTTATTGTCCATTTCGGCACTGTTCGTTCCTGTACTGGTTGTATTGGTCGTGCTGGTATTTATTATTTGGGTTGCACGCTGGGTTAGAATTAAAAAGCAAGAAAATACATTGAATATTTAAACAGCAATTAGATGATTTGAATCAATATTTTTAACCCTATATTATTCGATAAATTCAAAATATAAAATTTATTATAATTATATTATATTTTTAATCTATAATAATGTGGCTTGGACAGATGGTGGGCGAGTATGGTTGAGGGGAGAATGGTTAGCCCTTTACGCTGTGTAATATGCTGCAAAACCAGATAATGATTGGGTTGTTGCAATTTTCTCTAGAAATGTCAGAAAGGTGATATTTGAGTTAATTGGATTATTATATTTTAAATATTTTATTCAAAATTCATCCTAAAAAGTAAAAATTAGTAAGTATATTGAGTGTAATTTGTAATCGAAATTGATTATACTTCGCATCCAAATTCCTGATGGGAAAATTTATGATGAACCTGAATCCAACTTACTTGGCATTTTCTATTTCAATGCTAATGTCAGCTCATGTTTTCGCAGCAAATGATACTCAACAAGATACTTCAGATACTGTTTTACCAACAATTCAAGTCAAGTCTGATCAAGAAACAGACCGTTCCAAGTCGTATGCCGCTAAAACCGCACCTGCTGTATTACGTTCAGATGCACCACTGTTTGAAACAGCACAGTCGATTAGTGTAGTGACTAACCAACAAATTGAACAAAAACAAGCAAAAACCTTGTCTGAAGCGTTAGAAGGGGTTGCTGGGGTAACTTCTGGACAGTATGGTCGCCGTGGTTGGGACGATTTTATTATTCGTGGTCAATTGTCGAGTAACCAAACTTATATCGATGGCTTACGGATTCAAGCATCGGATAATGTATTACGTGCTGAAGATATTTCAGGGATTGATTCAATACAAGTCGTGAAAGGTCCAACATCGGTAGGTTTTGGTTTGGCATTGCCAGGCGGTTTGGTCAATATCACCACAAAACGTCCCCAAGCTGAATCGTTTAATCGTATAGGATTAAGTTACGGAAGTTATGGACTCAAAGAAGGGACCTTCGATATTAACTATGCGCCAAATCACACTGAAAAAGGTGCTTTTCGCGTTGTAGGTCGTATTTCTGACCAAGATGATCCAACCGATTATGTCTATTTTAAGAATTATTATATTGCACCTTCTTATAACTTCGATTTAGGCGATAAAGACGAATTGTCTGTGATTGCTAGCTATCAGCACCGAGATTTTATTCGTCAGCAGGGTATTCCTTACAGTAATGGTGCATACAAAAATTACTCGCATAGCTTATTTTTTGGGGCGACAAATTTAAGTAACACAGTTGATGTATATAGAGTCGGCGCGAACTATGCGCACTTCTTTGATAATGGCTGGAAGTTTAAACAGAACTTTGCAATAACGCATACAGATTCTGACAATAATCCTGTGTTGGCTGGAAGCAACAATACATTGCCAACCATTAAGCGCACGGTTGAACGTCAAATTAAAAAAGATTTAAATATCGCACTAGACAGTAATCTATCACGCCATTTCGATTGGGGAAGAACCCAGTATGACGCCGTCATTGGTTTAGATATGATGAAAGAAAATAGTGACTATACGCGTTATCGCAATACGCTAACAGCATTCAATGCGAACGCGCCAAGCTATAGCCCAATTGCTAAAGCAACTACACTACTTGCGCATCAAATTACCGATACTCAATATGCAGGTTTATATGTAAATAATACCTTCCATATTGATGAAAAATGGATTGTTGGTTTGTCAGGTCGACACGACTGGACACAAATTAAAATCCGAGATCGTGTAGATGCAGACAGTAGCGCCAGTAACAGCGACCATGCTTTTACGGGCAGTGCATCGTTAATGTATAAAATTAACGAAAATTTTGCACCTTATGTCAGTTATGCAACGTCATTTATGCCTGTGACAGATACAGGTGCAAATGGTGAATTGCTCGACCCAGAAAAAGGCAAACAATATGAAGCTGGGGTGAAATTTCAGGGCTTTGATCAGCGCTTACAAGGTTATGTGGCATATTATGATTTAACCCGTCGTAATGTAACCGAATCTGATGCAAGTGGTCTCTATTCCATTCAAACAGGTGAGCAAAAAACCAAAGGTTTTGAACTGGAACTTGCTGCCGCTGTGACCAAGCAATGGAACGTGTTAGCAACGTACAGCTATATTCCAACGGCCAAAGTCACCAAAAGTGAAGAAGATCCAACCACGATTGGCCAACGTAGCAACCATGTACCGCATCAAGCAGCGACATTGTCGACGCAATACTATTTCAGTCCAGATCAGTTAGGCTGGAATATTGGTGCTGGTATTCGTTATGTCGGTTCACGTACTGCGCAACGTAGCACAGCTTATGTTTATCTACCGTCTTATACCGTATTTGATGTCAATGCAGGCTATGAAGCGAAAAACTGGGGTGCAGGTTTAAGTATTAAAAACTTATTCGATCATGAATATCTGGTTGGTACAACGCCAAATGCACAATTGGTTAGCTGGGGCGATCCGCGTATGATTCGTTTTAATGTGAAATTTAAATTCTAATGTAAGCATTAAATTTATCAGACCATAAAAAATGCCCACAATGTTGGGCATTTTTTATGGCAGCCGTTTTCAATTGACGCGGTATGATGCACTTGCTATCTTTCGTCATCCTTTCGCTTTACTCCATACATTGACTTATGACGAATCTTGCGCCATTTATTTATCAGCCACCACAGCATGAATTAATCACCATTTATGAAGATGATGATCTGATTGTGATTGATAAACCAGCAGGGTTATTATCGGTGATGGGGCGGTTACCCGAGCATCAAGATAGTGCATATTTACGGATTCTGGAAAAATTCCCTCAGGCCAAAGTCACGCATCGCTTAGATATGGCAACATCTGGACTACTCATGTTTGCGAAACATCGTGAGGCTGAAATTGCCATCAGTAAAATGTTTCAGGCACGATCTGTCGATAAACATTATATTGCTTTGGTACAGGGGTGTATTCAAAATAAGGGCAGTATCGATGTACCACTTATTACCGATTGGGAAAACCGCCCACGCCAAATCGTACATTTTGAGTTGGGAAAATCGGCGAAAACGCTGTATCAATTATTAGCTTATGATGAAAAGATTGACCAGAGTCGTGTGTTATTGCAACCCATTACAGGTCGATCCCACCAATTACGCGTGCATCTGATGCATATTGGTCATCCTATTCTAGGCGATAAACTCTACCATCCACAGCCACAACAGTTTCATTTAGGCCGTATGGCGTTACATGCCACTTATCTGGAATTTTCTCATCCGCTCTCTGGGCAATATTTACAATTGACCTCGCCTGTGCCGTTTTAACGAATTTTTGCAATTTAAATGTATTAATTTGATTGCATGTATCAAATTGCAATAAAACTTGGGTATGCTTAATAAGCACTCAACCACAAGAAGGAACGGCGATGACGCGTGATTACCAAGAATTCCCAGACGATGATAACGGTAATGTACTTTGGCAAATGTATGAAGATGGGACAGATTTAGACGAACCGCATGAAATTGAATTTTCATTGGTATTCCCAGATCAAGAGAAAACAGAGAAAGCAGCCTTATATTTACTGCAACAAGAACAAAAAATTTCATTTTTTCAGGATGATGCAGTAGAACCAAATGACTGGGTGATTACGGTATATGTGACCACTGAACCTACATATGAAGATATTGTTGAATTAGAACAATGGTTAGGCGCCATCGCGGAACAATTTGATGGTGAGTATGATGGTTGGGGATGCACATCATATATTCTGGAATTTGATGATGAAGAAGATCTTGATGATGAAGGGTTTGACGATGGTCATGAAAAACATGATCTGCAAACCAAATAGAATCGTCATAAAAAAGCGGTTCCAAGTTGAACCGCTTTTTTTATTTTAAAAACTCATCTGAATTTTCTTTAAAGTTGATGATTGACATCAACATCTTTAGTTTCACGAATACATAAGAACGCTAACATTGATAAGAATGCAGCAGTAAATAAGTAATAACCAACAGCACCAATACCATAACTAAGCGCAAGTTTAGTTGCGATAAGCGGCGCAAATGATGCACCTAGAATCCCTGCTAAATTAAAGGTGAGTGCTGAACCTGTATAACGAACAGACGTTGGGAATATCTCGGATAATACTGTTCCGATTGGCCCATAAGTGAGTCCCATAATTGCCAAACCAATACATAAAAAGGCAATGA
>JASGGM010000183.1:0-5034 GCA_047605045.1 Acinetobacter sp.
AGTCGCTTTGCAGCATTAGACCAAATTAATCGTAACAATGTAAAAGATTTAAAAGTTGCATGGACATATCGTACAGGTGACTTAACAACAGGTACAGGCAATGGTGCAGAAGACCAACTCACCCCGTTGCAAGTTGGCAATAAAGTATTTTTGTGTACACCACACAATAATATCATTGCCGTTGATGCCGATTCAGGAAAAGAAATCTGGAAAGCAGAAGTTAATTCTAAAGCGGATGCATGGGAACGTTGTCGTGGTGTTGCATACTTTGATGCAACTCAAACTTTACAACAACCGACATTGGCTGGTGCTAGCCCTGTAACGGCTGTTGCAAATGGGGGCGCATGCCCACGCCGTGTTTATACCAACACACCAGATGGTCGTTTAATTGCAGTGAATGCAGACAATGGTCAACGCTGTGAAGACTTTGGCGATCATGGTACTGTGAATTTACTTGAAGGCTTGGGCGATGGAACTAAAGCGCCACGTTTTGAAGTAACGTCTGCACCAACATTGGCAGGTACAACTTTAGTTGTGGGAAGTCGTATTGCCGACAACGTTGCTGCGGATATGCCAGGTGGCGTTATTCGTGGTTATGATGTAATTACAGGTAAACTCCGCTGGGCGTTTGATCCACGTAATCCAGATCATAATTATGTACTTAAACCGGGTGAAACATATAAACGTAGTAGTGCCAACTCATGGGCTGCCATGTCGTATGACCCACAAATGAATACTGTTTTCTTGCCAATGGGCAGTTCATCGGTCGATATTTGGGGTGGAAACCGCAAACCGATTGATCATAAATACAATACATCTGTATTGGCTTTAGATGCGACAACAGGTAAAGAAAAATGGGTTTATCAAACTGTTCATAATGATCTGTGGGACTTTGATTTACCAATGCAACCAAGTCTGGTCGATTTCCCATTAAAAGATGGTACAACGAAACCTGCTGTTGTAATTGGAACCAAGTCGGGTCAATTCTTCGTGCTTGATCGTTTAACAGGTCAACCACTTACTAAAGTAATTGAACAGCCTGTGAAAGCTGCTGATATTGAGGGTGAACAATATTCATTGACACAACCTCGTTCAGTTGAGATGCCACAAATTGGGAATCAAACACTGAAAGAATCAGACATGTGGGGTGCTACACCTTTCGATCAATTGATGTGTCGTATTAGCTTCAAGTCGATGCGTTATGAAGGATTATTTACTGCACCTGGTACAGACGTTTCATTGAGCTTTCCAGGTTCACTGGGTGGCATGAACTGGGGCAGTATTTCATTTGATCCAACACACCAATACATGTTTGTTAATGATATGCGCTTGGGTCTGTGGATTCAGTTGATTAAACAAACCCCTGAAGACATCAAAATTCAAGCCAATGGTGGTGAGAAAGTGAACACAGGTATGGGTGCTGTACCAATGGCAGGCACACCATATAAAGTCAATAAAAACCGTTTTATGTCTAAACTGGGTATTCCTTGTCAAAAACCGCCATTTGGTACCTTGACTGCAATTGACATGAAGACACGTCAAATTGCATGGCAAGTACCATTGGGTACGGTAGAAGACACAGGTCCATTAGGCTTTAAAATGAAATTGAAAGCACCGATTGGTATGCCAACCATTGGTGGTTCAATGACAACACAAGGTGGCTTGGTCTTCTTTGCAGCAACGCAAGATTATTACCTCCGTGCATTTGACACATCAACTGGTAAAGAAGTGTGGAAATCACGGTTACCTGTGGGTAGCCAAGGAACGCCAATCAGTTATGTATCACCAAAAACTGGTAAACAGTATGTGGTGATCTCGGCAGGTGGTGCACGTCAATCACCAGATCATGGTGATTATGTTGTCGCTTATGCATTGGATGACAAAAAATAAATTGCAATAAAACATGAAAAACAGCGACCAAGGTCGCTGTTTTTTTATTACAGTACTTCTCTTAACGCACTCGATTGCTCTTGTAATAGTGGCAAAATGTCATGAATTAAAGCATGTTCTTCATAGTGCTGTGTCGAGGTAATACAATTCAATGCCGCAACCGCTTCTCCATGCGCATTAAAAACAGGGACAGCGATGGCAATTACCCCTAGTTCGTGTTCTTCTTTGGATACACAAAAGCCTGCCAGAGCAATATCATGCAAGCGATTTAAAAACAGCGTTTCATCTACAATGGTAAAAGGTGTGAGTTTTTTTAGGCCAAATTTTGCAATCCATTTTTGCTGCTGTAACTGCGTTTGTATCGACAATAACGTTTTACCTGTAGAGGTTGCATGGGCAGGTAAGCGATTACCCAAATGCATACCATAAGGATTGAGTTGTTTTTGGTTGGTAGAACCAAGATAACTTCGCGCGATTGGCACCACTTCATGATCATCTAATACAACCATAGAAAAAGTTAAACCTGTTTGTTTACACAATATATTTAAATAAGGTTGTGCAATTTTAGCTAGAAAAGACGAACTTAAATAAGCACTTGAAAAGCGTAAAACTCGATGTGTTAAACGATAATTACTAATGGCATCTTGTTCATCAGCATCTAAATAACCTAAAAATTTTAAAGTTTTTAAATAACGTCTGGCTGCAGTACGGCTAATACCAGTACGTTCAGCAACTTGAGTAACATTTAAGCGTTGTCGATCAACGCCAAAGGCTTCAAGTATCTGTAATCCCTTGGCCAATCCTGCAATAAAATCTCCATGTTGAATATGCTCAGCTGAATGCGGATGAATAAGGTCGTCGTCCTGATGTGCCATTTTTAGTTATCCTTAAATAATTTTGTCCGATGATCGGACTGTTATTATGATAATCGGTAATTAATCAAATTCCTATCTAGCTAAAAATGACGCCAATGATTAATTTTGAATAAGAACAATGAAGGAAAACGATATGGATATCATCAAAACACAAGTGGCCATTATTGGCTCTGGCCCAGCAGGATTATTGTTAGGGCAATTGTTACATTTGGCCAATATTGATCATATTATTATCGAACAGCGTAGTGCGGAATATGTGGCATCGCGTATTCGGGCAGGCATTTTAGAACAAGTCTCTGTCGATTTATTGCAACAGGCTGGTGTCGATGAACATCTTAAAGCAAAGGGTCTACCGCATGCTGGTATTGAGATTCTAACTCAAGGTAAAAAACATCGTATCGATTTAGCAGCATTGACAGGTGGTAAAAAGGTGACTGTTTATGGCCAAACTGAAGTTACGAAAGACTTAATGGAGGCCCGACAAAGTGCTCATTTACAATCGTTTTATGAAGCTGAACAGGTTGCGATTTTTGACTATGAAACCGAACCTACAGTTCGCTTTAGCCATCAAGGAAAAGACTACCAAATCGTATGTGATTTCATTGCGGGTTGTGATGGTTATCATGGTGTTTGTCGTGCCAGTATACCGAAAGATAAAATACAAACATTTGAAAAAGTTTATCCATTTGGTTGGTTAGGTGTACTTGCGGATGTTCCACCTGTAGCCGACGAGCTCATTTATGTTCAATCTGAGCGAGGTTTTGCATTATGCAGTATGCGCTCTGAAACACGCAGTCGCTACTATTTACAAGTGCCTTTAACCGATAAAGTAGAAGATTGGTCAGATGAACAATTTTGGCAAGAATTAAAAAATCGTTTAGATGTAGAAAGTCGTGAAAAGCTTGTGACGGGTGATTCGATTGAGAAAAGCATTGCACCGTTACGCAGTTTTGTCACTGAACCGATGCGGTTTGGCAAATTATTTTTAGCAGGAGATGCTGCACATATTGTTCCGCCAACAGGCGCGAAGGGGTTAAATCTTGCTGCTTCTGATATTGGCTATTTGTCTGAAGCATTGATAGATTTTTATCATCATCAATCTACACAGGGAATTGCTGAATATTCCGAAAAATGTTTGAGACGCGTCTGGAAAGCTGAACGTTTTTCATGGTGGATGACACATTTGTTACACCGCTTTGAAACGGAAAGTGAATTTGACCATAAAATTAAGCAAGCAGAATTAAGCTATATTTTACAGTCCAAAGCAGGCCAAACCACATTGGCAGAAAACTATGTTGGTCTGCCGTTGGAATTTGTGAGTGACAAGCAGCTTATCTGTGCTTGATAGCACATAGAAAAAAATCGGGAATGTTGCTCCGATTTTTTTCTATTCTGATTGCAAGTCAATAACTGCTATTTCAATTGAAATATAACGATGCTCAAAATAGGATATATATTCACTTTATTTTTGAGTAAACTGGTATAATAAAAAATCTAATTTCATAAGTAATTGATTATATTGTTATTAAAATTAAAATAAAAACTGACTTTTGATGTCGTGAATTTTTTTCATGTTTTAGTGAGAAAATATCATTTTTATTCATGTCATGATTCGGGTATAAGTTAAGCCAAATTGATAATGCTGTATAAATTAGAGTATTAATCGAATTTTTTCTGATTTAACAATAAGAGATTAGAGCGAGTGTAAGAAAGTCAATCTCTGATTTTTATCCTGTCACGCTGCTCTATCCTCTAAAATATTATGGTTTCCTATGGAATATACTGCACACGCCACTGCTGCAACGAGCCCGAACTCTAAGGTTCGCGTTTTGTTGGCAAGTTTAGTGGGTACAACAATCGAATTTTTTGATTTTTATATTTATGCAACGGCGGCTGTCCTTGTTTTCCCGCATTTATTTTTTCCAGAAAGCAGTGGCAGTGCTGCATTGCTTCAATCATTAGCGACTTTTGCGATTGCTTTTATTGCTCGTCCTATCGGTGCGGCAATATTTGGACATTTAGGCGATAGAATTGGCCGTAAAGCAACGCTTGTTGCAGCTTTATTATTGATGGGAATTTCGACCGTTAGTATTGGGCTATTGCCAAGTTATGCACAAATTGGGATTCTTGCCCCAATCTTATTGGCATTGTGTCGTTTGGGACAGGGCTTAGGGCTGAGTGGGGAGTGGAGTGGTGCAGTATTGCTGGCTACAGAAAATGCACCTGAAGGTCAACGTGCATGGTATGGCATGTTTCCACAATTAGGCGC
>JASGGM010000184.1:0-4988 GCA_047605045.1 Acinetobacter sp.
GATTAATGTTATTTTTTTATTTAGTCCTTCCCTTTGGACTACAACAGAGCTATCAGAATAATCGCCAAGATTTCTTTAAAGACATCACTGAAAAAACAACACTCGCAACACAACAGCAAAAAACCACACCTGCCAAAATTTTAACTAGTCAGCAAGTGAATGCGATAATCATACAACAATGGGGAGCAATGCCTGCAATTGACCTCATTACTGTCGATGCACCAAACACATCAACTGCTAAGATCTTAATTAAACAGCAAAAAGACACCAGCATTACCATGAATCCCACACAACTTTCAATTCATGGTGCTACAGGTAAAGTACTGGGTAATACGCGTAACCGCTCTACTGGTGCAACAATATATGGTGGCGTTTCTGGATTACATATGGCGTTGTTTGCACAGCCCGTATTACGTTTGGCACTTTTTACCAGTGGGCTTTTAGGTTGTATGATGATTGCATCTGGTATGCTACTTTGGAGTTTAAAACGTCAGATTCAAAATAAAAATCCAGCATTTCATTTAGGACATTATTTAGTAGACCGTTTAAATATAGCCACTTGTATTGGCTTGCCACTTGCTGTGATTTCCTACTTTTATGCCAACCGTGTTTGGACCTTAAATCATGAAACCAACTATGAAATAAAAACTTTCTTTTTCACATGGTTACTCAGTTTGGTCTGGGCATTGGCCACTCCTAAATTTTATTTATGGCGAAGCCAGTTAGCACTTTTTATTTTCCTCACGTTGATGCTACCCATTCTTGATATCTCTATATTATTTTATAATGGCTGGTTGCAATCATGGCAAGATCTTCAGTTATATCTTTCTATTGATCTATTTTTTTGGATATTTTCGGCTTTGGGGTATTTTATATATAAAAATATACACCCCATACAGCAACAAGCACAAAAACGTATCATTCAAAAAATACACAAAAAGCAAAAAGGTGAAATTGCATGAATCTTTTTCTACTCATTGTCGCTGCTATATGCATATTTTCTGGATTTACGCTGTTTTATATCACCAGTGATAAAAAGAAATCACAGAAAAATTGGAAACAATTTCAATATTTCATCCATAGAACTCGATTAAGTCGCACCCTTGCATCTGTGCTCTTCATTATTGCAACACTATTATTATCAATACGCGAACAGGCCTCCTCGATTGGAATCGTTGCATTCTGGTTGTATGCTTCTCCAATCTTGCTTCTGATCATTTTGATGGTCAATGAACTACAGCCAACCCACACCCAAAAAAGCAAATAATTCCCATTTGCTTTTTATTTTTTAGAATAAGCTTTTCACATTTTATGACTATGCTTTTTCATAAAAACTTCTAAGATAAGCACAATTTTGAATAATGGCATTTGGGAATGGTTGACGCGATTCAATTTATTTTAGCAGGCATGTTGGTCGGTTTTTGTGTAGGTATCACAGGTGTTGGCGGTGGCTCACTCATGACCCCTATCTTGATTAGTCTATTTAAAATTGAACCTCATATTGCGATTGGTACTGATTTAATCTACGCCTCAATCTCAAAATTTTGTGGTTCACTCGTTCATGCAAAAAAATTGAATGTGGTATGGCCACTGGTGTTATGGCTCTCCATCGGGAGTATTCCTGCATCCTTCATTACTCATTGGGTTCTGGAAAACTATTTGAGCCAGTCTACACAATATAAAATCATTCTTACCACTGTGCTTGGTTTCATGCTGACCTTAACAGGCATTTCAATTATTTTTCGTGCACAAATCGAACAATTTTTTAAACGCTTCCGCAAAGATGAAGATCAGCAAGCAGAACTTGTTTTTTTGCCTAAGCGCATTATTTATATTATCTGTATGGGTATTGTACTTGGTGTATTTGTCACCTTGTCATCCGTCGGTGCAGGCGCATTTGGTATTATGGCATTGGTCTTGTTATTTCCAAATTTACCCATGATTCGTGTCATTGGTTCCGATGTTGCTCACGCCGTACTGCTCACCTTTGTCGCAGGTATGGCGCATATGAGCTCTGGAAATGTAGACTTTCAATTACTTATCTATCTACTCATAGGATCAATCCCTGCAATTATCGTGGGTACACTCATCAGTTCAAAAATGCCTGAACGATTTATACGAAAGATATTAGGGATTACACTGTTCTTATTAGGTATAAATTTCATTTTGCATCCCGTGAAAGAAAAGCCAAAACCAACGACTCAAGCCAGTGTAATGCTTCATCAGCCTTCCATAACATTATCTAAGCCATTGGTCTAATTCGTGAATTTTAATGTCTGAATTTCTGTGCTAGATAAACTTTTGTAAGCTAAAGCATGTTATATTGGACGCTATCTAGCCTTTGTTTTTTGATACCCAACAGCAATGAATACCTTACAGCCCAACCCGATCACGTCTACGGATATTGATGATATCAATGTCCAAAGCATTCAGCCTTTAGTTACCCCAGCGCAGTTAAAAGCAGAATTACCTCTTTCCGAGACTGCTTATCAAACTGTATTAAAGGGTCGCGAAACAATTCGTAAAATTCTGGATGGTGAAGATAAACGTCTTTTCGTTGTGATTGGACCATGTTCAATCCACGACACGAAAGCGGCACATGAATATGCAGATCGCCTGAAGGTATTAAGTGAAAAATTAAAAGACACTTTATATATTGTCATGCGTGTATATTTTGAAAAACCGCGGACTACTGTGGGTTGGAAAGGATTAATTAATGACCCAGATATGAATGATTCTTTTAATATTGAAAAAGGATTACGTCTTGGTCGTCAGTTATTGCTTGAACTGAACGAAAAAGGGTTGCCATGTGCGACAGAAGCCCTCGATCCAAACTCACCACAATACCTGCAAGATTTAATTTCATGGTCGGCGATTGGGGCACGTACAACTGAAAGTCAAACTCACCGAGAAATGTCTTCTGGACTCTCATCCCCTGTTGGTTTTAAAAATGGAACGGATGGCGGTTTAACAGTCGCAACCAATGCCATGCAAGCTGTCAAACATGGTCATAGCTTTCTTGGATTAAGTGATACAGGTCAAGTATCGATTATCCGTACCAAAGGTAATCCATATGCCCATGTGGTATTACGTGGTGGCAATGGCAAACCAAACTATGATGCTACATCGGTTGCAGAAGCAGAACAAACTTTAGCAAAAGCCAAGGTCAGTCAAAAAATTATGATTGATGCCAGCCATGCAAATTCGAATAAAGACCCTTACCTTCAACCTTTGGTATTAAAAAATATTACTGAACAAATTCTGGATGGTAATAAATCTATTGTCGGTTTAATGGTTGAAAGTCACTTAAAAGGGGGCCGTCAAGATATTCCAGAGAATCTCAGCGATTTAGAATATGGGAAATCTGTAACAGATGGCTGTATCGATTGGGAAACAACTGAAAGTGTCTTATTAGAAATGGATGCAGCCATAAAAGATACCTTAGCCTCTCGTTAACCGTTCACCTAACGCCATCTTTGATGGCGTTTTTTATAAGCTTAATTTTGCCATGAATGATCTCGAACTTAAACTTAGCCAAACATTAAACTTTCAGTTCATCCACGAACACTTATTGACATCTGGCCAGCCTACAGTTGAACAACTACAAACCATTAAATCTTATGGAATCAATACCGTTGTAAATCTGGCATTAAGCAATGCAAATAATGCCCTACTCCATGAAGATCAGATCTGTTTAGATTTGGGCTTAAACTACATTCAACTTCCCATTCACTGGGAACTTCCAGATGCAGAACAAGCACTTTATGTCCTAGATACCATTGACTTTCTGGTCAGAGAACAATCTATTTGGTTACACTGCGCAAGAAATTATCGGGTCAGTGCTTTAATGTATTTATATCGACAATATTATATGGATGTCGATATAGCGACTGCACAAGACCTTATGCATCAGATCTGGCAACCCAATGACACTTGGACAGGTTTAATGCACAGTGTCGCATTACAGCTACAAGGTCGTCGTGCGACACAAGAGTTACAACAATCTTTAATGAAAACGGATGATAACGCTTAAACGCTTTATTCATTTTTTCCCGTGAGTAAGACAATTGCCGTAGCAAGTATTCCCTCTTGGCGACCAGTGAATCCTAATTTTTCAGTCGTGGTCGCCTTAATACTAATTTGTGATACATCAATCTCCAATACATTTGCGATACTTTGTCGCATCGCCAGATTATGTACTGCAAGCTTTGGCCGTTCGCAGGCAACGGTAATATCTGCATTGTTTAACTGATATCCCTGTTGTTGTATCAGTTGATAAACATGTTGAAGTAACACACGACTATCTGCTCCTTTAAAATTAGGATCAGTATCTGGGAAATGTTGTCCAATATCCCCAAGAGAAACTGCACCCAATAATGCATCGCTCAAAGCATGCAAAATGACATCTCCATCAGAATGTGCTTTTAATCCATGCGTATGCGGAATTTTAATCCCCGCAAGCGTCACAAAATCACCTTCTTCAAATGCATGCACATCTATGCCTTGCCCGATTCTCATTTTTACCATAGCGTAAATCTCGCAGAAAAATTATCAATATCTTGTCTTTGTTATCGCTGATTCGCTATAGTAGCGATAGCATTACATAGTTCAAGTATAAGCGATCATGTCATTGAATTTTACGTCTCATGTTCATAAAACATTCAAATGTATCATCGGAATCGGGTTTGTCGTCACAACATCTGTACAGGCATCTCATTCTGAACTGTGTGCATCTTCAAAACCAGCTCTACTTTGTCAAGCGAATACTGAGCTTCAGCGTACACAGTTAACCAGACTGCTTTTTACTGCCCATTTAATCAGTAATGCACCCACAAGACTGATTCAAGATACCCAATCGATGTGGAATCAACGTATTCAGCAATGTAAAAACAAACAGTGCATTACATCCCAATTTCAACAACGCACCGAAGCTTTGAATGCTTTTAGCTCATTAAATCAGAGTCTGACACAACATTTCATTAAGTATG
>JASGGM010000185.1:0-4984 GCA_047605045.1 Acinetobacter sp.
TAGCGACTTGGACTGGCGCAAGTATGCGTAATAGCGCATCTGGTCGTGATTATATCGAACCTGAAATGTTCCAAAGCGTGAATATTCAATCTGGAACGACCGATGCTTCTAGTGATGGTATTGGTGGGCGGGTGTCGTTCATTAACAAATCACCTGAAGATTATTTGGTCGATGGTAAAACTGTTGCAGGTACAGCAAAGATTGGCTATAGCTCGGCGGATGAATCTTGGTTAAGCTCTGTCACTGGTGCCGTCGGGAACGATACCATAAAAGCATTGGTGGCTTATGCACACCGCGATGGACATGAGGTTCAAGGGAGTTCTGATACCAAACAATTCCCCGCAGATTGGAAGTCAGATGCAGTATTGGGTCGCTTGATTTGGAATATTACCGATCAGCATCAGCTTGGTTTTACTGCAGATTATTATAAAAAGCATAACAATATTAGTAATATGGATGGTTCAACCTATACGTCTATTGCGTATAGTGATGGGACACAGGACCAAAGTATTCAGCGTCAACAATTCAGTATTGATTATGTGTTTAAGCCACGTAACTTTATTTTGTTCGATAAATTGAAAACAAAGACTTGGTATCAAAAATCAAATAATGATACTCGTACAACCTATACGACCAGTAGCTATCTTCGTGATGTAAATAACGAATTTGAAGAGCAGAACATAGGAACCAAGCTGGATGCAAGTAAGACACTAGGTATTCATAATTTGACCTATGGTTTAACGGTTGATCAAAAGAAATATGACAGTAACCGTAAAGAACTTCGTAATGGTGCTTCGACATCATCGAGTTTATATCAGGGTGCTTACCTGTTTAATTCTAAAGTAAATCGTTATGCAGCTTATATTTCAGATGCGATTACGTTTGATGTCGGTGGTCGTGAATTGGTGGTGACACCATCATTACGTGGTGAGCGTTCAGAATATCGTCCCGAAAATTCAACCTATGAAGGCGTGAAAGATAAAAACTTTAGCTATTTTGCCCCAGGCCTATCTGCCAGTTTCCAGCTAACGCCACATAACTACACCTATGCTAAATATACCCATGGTGCTCGTGTGCCATCGGCAACAGAATTGGGAAGCTATTTCCAGACGACATCCTCTGTATTGTATTACTTGTCTGGCAATTCGGATTTGAAAAAAGAAACCAGTGATGCCTTTGAAATTGGTCTACGTAATGATTCAATTGAGGGCATTAAAGTCGATGTAACTGGTTTTTATACCAACTACAAAAACTTTATTGACTATAAGCAGTTAGCAAGTTCTGCATGTACTGTTTCTGGTGTATATCTTTGCTATGAAGCACAAAACTTGGCCAAAGCAGCCATTTGGGGTGCGGAACTGTCTGCACGCGTAGACTTGGGGTATTTTATTGACAATGCTGATGGTTTTAGTGTGTCTTTGGTTGCGGGTAAATCTAAAGGTCGCGCAGAAGATGACAGTGGCAATAAAACGGGTCTGAACTCTGTGAACCCAGGTAAAGCAAGTTTGACGCTGGCGTATGATGATCCAAATAAACGTTTTGGCTTAGGATTTACCACCACTGCGGTGGAGAGCAAAACAGCATCGCAAGATGTAAGTACGTATTCGGTAAGCTCTGGCTATACACCAGTGGCAGGCTATACAGTATTTGACTTATCTGCATATTGGAACATTAACAAATATGCGAAGTTAAATATTGCATTGAATAATATTTTTGATAAAACCTATTGGAGTTACGCGACTGTAGGTACATTGAATAGTTCAGTCAGTGCAAGTGGTAGTAATACTGCAACCTTGATTGATCGTTCTGCAGAGGTTGGACGTAACGTTACAGCAAGTTTAGAATTTAAATTCTAATTTCCATGTACAGTACATTAAAGTTCTGATGCATTGAAAGAACCTTAAAATGATTGAATAAGTCCTTCCTTGTAAAAGGGAGGACTTTGCACCTTTTATTTAACTCGGAAAAACAACCATGAAGAAACAGTTGTGTCTTGCCATGCTTACTTTAAGCAGTATGTCAGTTTTTGCCCTTGAACCTGTGTATAGCAGTGGCATTAAAGAGTCGGAATCGGAAATGCAAAAACGCCTGATCTACGATTTTGGTGAAGATGAAACTTGGACAGTCAATAAAAAAACCTTTGTGAAAAACTTCTCTGCCCAGTATGTAGATCTGTTTAAAAACAATGCCAAAGTGAATGAACAACAGTTTGTTGCTTTTGATGTAGATAAATTACGTCAAGATGAACTAAAACATCGTGATATGGCATTTAAACAAGCCGTTGTCCGTTTTGGAATCTTGGACAGTAACAAAGACAAAGCCATTAATCTGAAAGAATTTCAGGATATCGGGTTGAAAACATTTGCAAATTTTGACCGTAATCAGGATGGGGTGATTACTCTTGCGGATGATCAGGAGAAAAAAGCAACGGCAACCGATATGCCACATGATGGTAGACGTTTGCGTAGTCGTCTTTCAATGCCTATGCCGAACAATGTTCCAGAATTTATTCGTGAATATGGCGATGGTCAGGATGGCGTGACTTTAGGTCAATATTTGCTAAAACGTGAGGTGCAGTATCATAAAACTGATGCCAATCATGATGGGCATTTAGATGAACCAGAATATGTCGGTGAATTTAAACAGCGTTATATTGCGCATCAACAACAAGTATTTGCCGATGCTGAACAATTTGCGCAACAGCGTTTTCAAGCGATTGCAGGCAAGTCTGCAACGATTCAGCAAAAAGACGTGAATAAATTCGCTGAAAAATTATTTAAAGTTTGGGATCACAATCGTGATGGTAAACTGAGTGTCGGTGAGTAATGACCAATACAACAGGTCTGTTTTAAGCAAAATAGACCTGTTTGAATCCTTTTTCATAGTGTTTTACATCAATATGTTGCTTTGCGGCTTGGTCGGTAAATAACAGCGAGACTTCATTGGTTTTGGCAAAACGGACTCGACTAATAACATTCAGTTTTGCATGGTCTGCCAAAATAAAAACCTGTTTGCTTTGTTTAATCATGGCTTGGGCAATATTGGCTTCTTCGGTATAAAAATTAGTTGCACCTTGCTTAAGGTCGATACCAACAGGCGAAAGTAGTGCAACATCTGCCTGATAGCGTAAAATTTCTGAAATGACCAGATCACCTTGTGTTTGTGGTCGTTGTTGCACACGCCCGCCCAGTAAAATAATTTCATGATTTAACTGTTCTGACTCACTGGCAATGGTGAGGTTAAAGACCACTTGTAAACTATTGGTAATGATGGTTAATCCTGACAGGGTACGTAATTCCTCTGCCAAAATAGATGTGGTACTGCCTGCATCAATAAAAATGGTTTGTCCTGCTTTTAAATGTTGAACAGCGGCTTTGGCAATAGCACGTTTTTCTTTGGCGTTGCGTGTATGACGTACATTTAATGGTGCTTCAACAGCGACACTATCCAGCGCAACCAGCCCACCATGTACACGTTTGGCAACACCTAGCGTTTCCAGTTCGATGATATCCCGCCGTGCAGTTTCACGAGAAATATCAAGCTCAGTCATAATTCGTTCGGTCGTAACGCGCTGAAATTGTGCAATTAAAGCCTGAATTCGATGTAAACGTTCTTGTTGCAGCATCGCAAAACTCTAGAAATAAGCTGATTTGTATCTTACTGCCAAGCGGACAGAAAAGGAATTGTCATCTTAAATTTATGTGTATAAAAATGTATTTGTGTATTTTATTGCATTTTAAGAAAAGAGGGGGTATGATCAAATGATGCAGAAAAAATAACCTGACATTCAGATTAGGAAGCCCCGAGGAGAACACCATGGCAACACGCTCAACCATTATGGATACCAATAGTTTCCGTGCAGAACATGCCGATGCACTGGATGCGGAAACACGCCAATTGACTGATAAACGCAGTAAGATTTTGGGTGAATCTTACCGCCTGTTTTACCGTAACCCCGTGCATTTGGTGAAAGGTGAAGGGCAATATTTATGGGATGCTGCAGGGAATAAATACCTCGATGTCTATAACAATGTGGCCAGTATTGGGCATTGTCATCCAGCTGTGATTAATGCTGTTCATGCACAAATGAAATTGCTTAATACACATACTCGTTATTTGCATGAAAATATTCTGAATTACACTGAAGAATTATTAAAGACTGTACCAAGTGAAGTGGATCGGGCTATGTATATGTGTACAGGCTCAGAAGCAAATGATTTGGCAATTCGTATTGCACGAGAGTTTAGTGGTGGTACGGGTATTATTGTGTCGCAAGAGGCGTACCATGGTACAAGTGAACTGACTTCGGGGTGTTCTCCTGCTTTGGGTACGGGTCAAGCATTGGCGAAAACAACACGCTTAGTCCCCGCACCCGATGCCTATCGTGTTGAAACAAATGACTTGGGCGAATGGTTTGCCAATCAAATTCAACAACAAATTGATGATTTGAAAGCCAATGGAATTAAGTTTGCAGGTTTCTTGGCCGATTCCATTTTCTCATCGGACGGTGTGATGCCAAATCCAGTTGGCTTTCTACAAAAAGCGGTGGATGTGGTCCATGCCAATGGCGGTATTTTTATTGCCGATGAAGTTCAGCCAGGTTTTGCCCGTACGGGTGATGCATTTTGGGGCTTTGCCCGTCATGGGGTCGTTCCTGATGTGATTACCACAGGAAAACCGATGGGCAATGGTATTCCAGTCTCAGGTTTATTGGCAAAAGGCGATGTTTTGGCTGCTTTTAGTGACCAAATTCCGTATTTTAATACCTTTGGTGGAAATCCTGTGTCCATGGCAGCAGCACAAGCGGTATTAAAAGTCATTCAGGAAGAAGAGTTACAAGCGCACAGTCAAAAAGTGGGTGCACTGCTACAAGCCGAACTTACAAAGTTGATAGACAAACATGAGTGTGTGGGAGATGTGCGTGGTGCAGGGCTGTTTATTGGTTTTGAATTGGTGACAGACCGTGACAGTAAAACGCCAAATA
>JASGGM010000186.1:0-4968 GCA_047605045.1 Acinetobacter sp.
TTGTGCGCGAAATGCATCACTAATGAGTCGTTGATAAGCCAAGGCGCGCTTTAAACCATCCCCAAAATTTTCACTACTTAAAAATAAATGTTCAATCACCTGCCCGCGATACAAAGGCAGGTGTTCGCCAAGGTGCAAGCCAACATCTGGATCACCACTCACCTCTAGGGCTGCCGACCAAAAAACATGCTGTGCACTCAAAGGTGTGCGTTCATTGGTCTGTAACTGATTAAGAGCAACACCTGCTTTCGTCAATATTTTTTCAGTCGATAATCCTGCACGGCGCATGGCTTGATAGCCTAATCGAAGCACCACTGAAGCATCTGTTAGCTGACCCATGCTTTATCCTTTTTGTTTATGTTCTTCATTTTTACCGATAATCCAGTTTTTAGAGTAACGGTGATTGACCGAACTGACAACGTTATTTCAGATTTTTTTGTCGCTCAATCGTTCATTTTATAAGGTTTAAAAGCACCTAACAGCCACCCTTTGACTTGTTTTTTTATTGGATTTGTATATAATTTGCACCTCATCAATTTATACATCAGGTAGGCCATGGCCAATAAAGAAGAACTGATCGAGTTCGAAGGCGTTGTCACCGAAACGCTTCCTAATACTATGTTCCGTGTACGTCTTGAAAACGGTCACGAAGTCATCGCTCACATTTCTGGTAAAATGCGTAAACACTATATCCGTATTTTAACTGGCGACAGCGTTAAGGTTGAAATGACACCTTATGACTTAACAAAAGGTCGTATTACTTATCGTGCACGTTAAGTTTTAGTCGAAGCAAAAAGCCACAATGTTGATATTGTGGCTTTTTTTTTGCATGCAAGTTTTCAATAAAAAATCGCTCAACGGATTAAACCCATGAGCGATTTTTTAAGGCTAAACAGATTAAGCAGTTAATGCCGCAACCACCGCTTCACCCATTGCTTTGGTGCCAATCTTGGTTTTACCTTCCGACAGAATATCAGCTGTACGGAAACCTTGATCCAATACTTGGCCCACCGCATCTTCAATTGCTTTTGCAGCACTTTCCTCACGGAAGGTATAACGCAGCATCATGGCAACTGAAAGAATCGTTGCCAATGGGTTTGCCACATCCTGACCTGCAATATCAGGTGCGGAGCCATGACATGGTTCATACATTCCCTTACCTTGCTCATCTAAAGAAGCAGATGGCAACATACCAATTGAACCCGTTAACATAGCTGCTTCGTCAGAAAGAATATCGCCAAACAGGTTCCCTGTCACAATGACATCAAACTGTTTCGGTGCACGTACCAATTGCATTGCCGCGTTATCGACATACATATGAGACAACTGAACTTGTGGATATTCAGCTTCTTTTAAAGCAGTGACGGTTTGTTTCCATAGTTCAGTCACTTCAAGCACATTGGCTTTATCGACAGAACATACTTTTCCACCACGTAAGCCAGCCAATTCAAATGCAACTTTGGCAATGCGTTTAATTTCGCTTTCGCTATATACATCGGTGTTATAACCCTGTTTCTCACCGTTTTCGAGTTCACGAATGCCGCGTGGTTGACCAAAATAAATGCCACCTGTCAATTCACGCACAATGAGAATATCTAAACCTGCAACGATTTCAGGTTTTAAACTGGAAGCATCGGCAAGTTGTGGGTATAGGATTGCTGGACGCAAATTGGCAAATAAATTCAGTTCGCTACGAATTTTTAATAAACCGCGTTCAGGACGAATAGCACGTTCAATATTGTCCCATTTTGGCCCACCTACTGCGCCTAACAGAATTGCATCTGCTTTTTGTGCTTGTTGTGATGTAATCGCTGGGTAGGGTTCACCATGCGCATCAATCGCTGCTCCCCCCAATAAGCCATGTTCCCAAGACAATCCTAAATTAAATTTATTGTTTACAACATTTAATACTGTTTCAGCAGCAGCAACAATTTCAGGGCCAATACCATCGCCTGCTAAAATAAGAATTTGTTTAGACATGTCAATTTTCCATGTTGAAGTTTAATTTAATGCTTCGAAGTGCATTGATAACTTAGATTTTCTGTTCGACGAATTCGCCCAGTCCTGTTAAAACGTTATACGGTTTACAAAATTTCCGTAATGGGCGTTCATTTTCCAGAAGCACTACGCATAAAGGGTCTGGAGCGGACACATTCAATAAACTGCCTGATGATTGTTTTGCGCGATTACGATACATCTTGAAGGTATAATTTCGATTAGCACGAAAATTATGAATAATAATAAAACGTTCAGCGCGATCCCGACTAACAGGATAAAAACGTATTACGACCTCATGTTGTTTATCAGGTACTGTCAAATACAATGCATTGGCATGCCCAATCGTCTTGGCATTCAAACGCACATAACCTTTCCGTATCGCCTGATGACTCACCAAATGTGTCGTTTCATCCACAATTGTGACATGATCAAAGCGTTCAAATTCACAATTGGCCGTCCCTGTGCAATAAATTTTAATGCTGCCTGTCTGTTCGGCAGGCGCTATATATTTTATTGCCATTGTATCGACAGTTCTTTGTGTGTGCTGACATGCATTGAGCATGAGAGCACAGAACCCGAACATTATCCCCCGACCGATCTGTTTTAGCATTTACGTTGCCCAACCCTGTGCAGCATTTCACATTAAAATAACATCTCTAAAGTGGCATGTTAACAAGAGTTGAGCCTTCATGCTATGGCAAACTTATGTCAGTCAGATGCTTTAAAGTTCACGAAAAACCCATGGACGCGTTTGTTGAGTTTTTGCTTCGTATTCACGAATTAACTCCGCATCTTGCAAAGTCAAACCAATATCGTCAAAGCCATTCAATAAACAGTGTTTACGAAATGGGTCGACTTCAAATGTAAAAACTTTACCAGAAGGACTTCTCACCTCTTGTGCTGCTAAATCGACTGTAAGCTGATAGCCTTCTGTCGCTTCGCATTCTTTAAATAACTGATCAACTTCGTTTTCAGTTAAAATGACAGGCAACATGCCATTTTTAAAACTGTTGTTAAAGAAGATATCGGCAAAACTAGGTGCAATTACTGTTCGGAAACCATATTCATTCAATGCCCACGGCGCATGCTCACGACTTGAACCACAACCGAAATTGGCACGCGTAATCAGAATCGTTGAGCCCGCATAACGGGGTTGGTTCAACACAAAGTCTGGGTTTTTCGGACGTTTGCTAATGTCCTGCCCCAAGTAGCCTTCATCTAAATAACGTAATTCATCAAATAAATTTTCACCAAAACCAGTGCGCTTAATCGACTTCAAGAATTGTTTTGGAATAATTAAATCGGTATCGACATTGGCACGATCTAAAGGTGCAACGATACCTTGTTCAACTGTATAGGCTTTCATATCACGCTCCCTTAAAAATTACGGACATCAACAAAATGTCCTGCGATCGCTGCCGCCGCTGCCATTGCTGGACTCACCAAATGTGTACGTCCGCCATTGCCCTGACGACCTTCAAAATTACGATTTGAAGTTGAAGCACAATGTTCACCTGCTTGCAATTTGTCAGCATTCATCGCTAAACACATTGAACAGCCTGGTTCACGCCATTCAAAACCTGCAGCCAGAAATATTTCATGCAAACCTTCCGCTTCAGCTTGTTCCTTCACTAAACCTGAACCTGGCACAATCATCGCCTGTTTAATGGTCGCTGCAACTTTACGGCCTTTCACGACTTCGGCTGCGGCACGTATATCTTCAATACGTGAATTGGTACAAGAACCAATAAAGACGCGGTCCAATTGAATATCCGACAATGCCTGACCTGCCGATAGTCCCATGTATTTATAAGCGCGGGTCCAGTCGTTACGTTGTACATCATCTTTGGCTTGTTCAAGTGTCGGAACAGCCTGAGTAACAGGAATAACCATTTCAGGAGAAGTTCCCCAAGACACTTGTGGTTCAATGTCTGCACCATTTAACACAATCACGGTATCAAACGCAGCATCTTCATCTGAATGTAAAGTATTCCAGTATTGTACCGCCAAATCCCACTGTTCATCTGTTGGTGCATATGGACGACCTTTGACGTATTCGATGGTCTTTTCGTCAACTGCAACCAAACCAACACGTGCGCCACCTTCAATCGCCATATTACAAACGGTCATACGGCCTTCAATCGACATATCACGGAACACTTGTCCGCCAAATTCAATTGCATGGCCTGTGCCACCCGCTGTACCAATTTTTCCAATAATGGCCAATACAACGTCTTTTGGTGTCACGCCTGCGCCCAATTGGCCATCGACCCGAACCAACATGTTTTTCATTTTCTTTTGTACAAGGCACTGCGTTGCTAAAACATGTTCTACTTCTGATGTCCCAATCCCATGTGCTAAACAACCAAAAGCACCATGCGTCGCCGTATGCGAGTCACCACAAACAACCGTCATGCCCGGCAAAGTCAAACCTTGTTCTGGCCCCACCACATGTACAATGCCCTGACGCACATCGTTAATACCAAACTCAACGATATTAAATGCTTTACAGTTATCGTCCAAAGTTTGCACTTGAATACGAGATGTATCATCTTCAATACCCGCAATACCTTGATCACGTTCTTTCTTCGACGTTGGCACATTATGGTCAGGTGTTGCAACATTGGCACTTAAACGCCACGGATCACGACCTGCAAGTTGCAAACCTTCAAAAGCTTGAGGGCTAGTCACTTCATGCAATAATTGGCGGTCAATATAAATCAAGCTTGAGCCATCATCACGTTGCTTCACCAAGTGATCATCCCACAATTTATCGTAGAGCGTTTTTCCTGCCATGTTCATCCTGCCTTGCCTGTTCTGCGCTGGGTGCGGTCTTCGAGATTACTCTTGTATCACTACCTGAATGTTTGCATCACATCTCAGGTGTTTTACATCTTTATGACATTATAACGACAGTTTTACATAAATCTAATTTATCATTTTTATGAATTAAAAAACTTTTTGGAATAT
>JASGGM010000187.1:0-4958 GCA_047605045.1 Acinetobacter sp.
AAACAATCCAGCAAAAACACAGCTTACCCGGCAGTGTAATTGTGCGTACTGCGGCCGAAGGTGTTGATGAAGAATCGTTAGCACAAGATATGGCTTACCTAGCCAAACTTTGGGAATACATTCAACGTAAACAAAAAGGCACCACAGTCCCTTCGTTAATTTTTGAAGAATTACCACTACCACAACGTATTGTACGTGATTTAGCATCGGATCGTACCAGTAAAATATTTATCGATTCTCGTGAAATTCATAACAAAATGCAGGAATTCATTTGTGAATTTATGCCTGAAATGCTGTCACGCTTGATTCATTATCCTGGTGAGCGCCCACTTTTCGACTTATATAATGTCGAAGAAGATATTCAAAAAGCATTGCAAACCCGTGTGGCTTTAAAATCTGGTGGTTATCTTATGATCGATCAGACCGAAGCCATGACCACCATCGACATCAATACAGGCTCTTATGTTGGTGGACGTTCACTGGAAGATACGGTGTTCAAGACCAATATGGAAGCAACGCAAGTGGTTGCACGCCAATTACGGTTACGTAATTTAGGTGGCATTATCATCATTGACTTCATTGATATGCAAGAAGCAACACACCGAGAAGAGGTGATGCAACAGTTTGAACGAATGCTTGAACGTGATCATGCCAAAACCAAAATTACCCAAGTCTCTGAATTGGGTTTAGTGGAAATGACGCGCAAGCGTACCCGAGAATCATTGGAACACTTACTTTGTGAATCGTGTCCAACCTGTCAAGGGCGTGGTTTTGTGAAGACTGCGGAGACAATTTGTTATGAGATATTTCGTGAAATTTTAAGATATGCCCGTGCATATCAGTCACAAAGTGGTTTTACAGTGGTTGCCAACCCATTGGTGATTGACCGATTGTTAACAGCAGAAGCACCCGCGGTAGCTGATTTGGAACACTTTATCAATAGGATAATTAAATTTCAGGTTGAAAATTTATATACGCAAGAGCAATACGATATCATTTTAAGTTAAAGATGTAACAAGATTTCGCTTAATCCTTGTTACATCTAAAATTTTACTTTTATCGTTCAATTCCCAATACTATACAAATCAGGTTCTAGCCGAAGACAACCGTCTTAGCCAAGGGGGAGTTGAAATGAATATTAGAGAAAGTCAAACCGTGAAAACCAGCCAATTTACCACTGAACAACGTGTTGTAAAAAATGATTGTTATATGTTGGATGAGCAGGGTAAAGAAGTGCCAATTACAACATCTATGGTTCAGGATGTATGTATTGAATTATTGAGAAAATGCCGTACCGCTGAAAGCTAAAATAATATTTAACTTTTTTCTTGCTAAATAAATTAAATATTGGGGCGTTTGTAAAAACGCCCTTTTTCATGTTTAGCCAACAGATTTGAAATTACTGCTAACGTTATTGGATGTCGCACGATTCAGCTGTAAATCATGTTCATAACGCTGTATTTCTTGTTCAAGCAGTGCCAACAAGCTTTGTGTCTTGGGAAGTGTGTTGCGACATGCCACAATGCCTATTTCTAACTTATCTAAATAACTGGTTAGGGTGATATTTAAAGCCTGACCATCAAATACGACCGAAGCTGGATAAAGTGCTTCTAGTTTTGCACCATTCCAGTAAAGTGGTTCGCGTGGACCTGGCACATTAGAAATGACTAAGTTGAAAGCTTGTCGTTTTGGCATAATGCCAGACACAATATTGAGTCCTGCTGCGGCATAAACAAATGCGCTATAACTTAAAATTTGTCCTGAAGTCATCCGTTGGAAACGCATTTTTGCATTTTTAACGCTGCGTGAAATAATCTGTGCACGTTCAATTGGGTCGGCAATATGTGTTGCCAGATTTGCCAAAATCATGGTGATTCGATTGCTGACATCAGAGTCATCTGTACGAATCGATGTTGGCACCATAGCAACTAAAGGTTTTGAAGGTAAGCTATGAAGTGACAATAGGTATTCACGTAGTGCACCAGAACAAACAGCCAGAATGGCATCATTCAGGGTCATATCCAGTGCTTTGGCAATATTACGAAAGCGATCGAGTGCAAAAGATTGTGCGGTAAAACGACGAGATGCTGTAACACGCTGATTCAAAATACAAGCGGGTGCTTGAAAACTTGAAACATAATCAGGGTTAAAACGGCGATCATGAAATGCCTGACTTAACTCAGATAAAACAATCGGTTTTGTGGAAAGATGCTCTTTTAAACCAACCAATGCTTTTGCTGTTTTGCGCAGAAAATGGGGTTGTTTCGGTTTTTCTGCTTTACGACGACTATCGATACACCAAGGCGGAACAATGCTATGAATATTCGGATTATGTGCAAATGATTTTTCCATTAAACGCATACTGGCAATACCATCGACCATGGCATGATGGATTTTAAAGTACATGGCAAACCGCTGATCTTCAATTCCTTCAATAATGGTACATGTCCATAATGGTTTGGCACGGTCGAGGAGTGTTGCATGTTCCTGAGAAATGAAAGTCAGCAGCTCCCGAATACGTCCCGGATGTGGCAAGGCAATATGGCGAAAATGATGATCAAGGTCGAATTCCTGATCCTCATCAAAAAAGAGGCCATTTAATTTATTGTTAAACGGAGCGACAGGAATTGATTTTGAACTTCGAATATCCGCAACTAAGTCTTGAATAAAGGTGCTTGGTGCATCGTCAGGAATTTTGAATAAAAACAACCCGCCAACATGCATGGGCTGTTGGCGTTTTTCTAAAGATAAAAAAATTAAATCAATAGGGTGTAATGGTCGCATCATTCATTAGGCCTCATGCTTTTTAAGTGTGATGGTTTGAGTCAGATATAAATTCGCTTCACACTTAATCAACGCTTTAAATCATCATTTTTATCATATCAACCTTGCGATACAGGCGAGATATCAACAAGGTTATTTTCATTGCAACCATGGGTCAGAATTAGTGACTTATCAGAATTAGTGGCTTAAATGCAAGCCACATTCACGATGTTCTTCACCTTTGGTTGGATCAAAATAATCTTCATTGTCTGGAAGATTATGTTTTTGCATGTATTCCCATAAATCTTTCGATGTCCATTTCAATAATGGTGCAACTTTAATTAATCCATCTGGATTAATACTAATCGCATCCATCCCTGCACGAACGGCAGTATCTGTTGCGCGTAATGCCGTAAACCAGACTTTAGGTGCTGTTTCTCTTAATGCACGTTCAAATGGCTCAAGTTTAACTTCAGCAGTAAATGCTTCGTGCTTAGGGTCGTCTAAAGCAGGAACAGGCCCATCAATCGCTTCACGATGTGCGCGAGAACGTTTTGGTAAGTAGGTAAGTAAGTTGAGATTCAGTCGGGATGTCAGTTCATCGACATATTGATAGGTGATTTCGGTGTTGTAGCCGTTGTCCATCCAAACCACTTGAATATCAGGTTTAACTTGCGTGAGCATGTGCAAGATCACAGCTTCAAAAGGTCGGAAATTGGTAGTTACAATTGCCTTTTCATTTAAGCTGAGTGCCCATTCAATAATTTTTTGCGCATCGTTACCCAGTTCCGCATTGATTTGATCTAAATTCATGATCATGCCTTTTCTAAACCAATATTCTTAAAAGTATTATAACGTCTTAGGCGAGAGAATTGTAATGATGTTGTTCTAAAAGATCAGTCGTATTGCTTGTTTCTATAGAAAAATACATGAATTGATTATTCATGAATGCTTGGTTGTTTTGAAACATTCAATAAATATCTTTATAATTTAAAAACTGATTAATCATCCAGTCTATCTTCAATTCCCGCAAGACCATTTTATGACACAAATTTCCTCACCAGCACGCCAAGGTAGCTGGGTTAGTGTGATTGCTTTAGCTCTCGCTGCATTTATTTTCAATACGACGGAGTTTGTACCTGTTGCATTACTGACTGATATTGCCCAAAGTTTTGATATGCAGGCTGCGCAAGTCGGTATCATGCTGACCATTTATGCATGGGTTGTGGCATTGGCATCGCTTCCTATGATGTTGATGACGAGAAACATGGAGCGGAAACATTTATTGCTATCGATTTTTGGTTTATTTATCTTTAGCCATATTTTATCCAGTTTTGCATCCAATTTTGCAGTGTTGTTGATTAGTCGTATTGGTATTGCATTGGCACATGCCATTTTCTGGTCGATCACAGCTTCTTTGGCTGTACGTGTTGCACCAGCAGGTAAGGGTGTTCAGGCTTTGGGGTTATTGTCGACGGGAACCGTGTTGGCGTTGGTGCTTGGTATTCCATTTGGTCGTGTCGTTGGGGAAGTATTCGGCTGGCGTAATACATTTGCTTTGGTAGGGGGCTTGGCTTTGCTTGTGACCTTGGTTTTAGCAAAAACGCTTCCTAAATTGCCAAGCCAGAATTCAGGGTCAATCAGCAGTTTACCCATCTTATTTAAACGTCCTGCATTGGTGTTGCTTTATATCACCGTGGTGGTGGTGATTACCGCGCAATTTACGGCATATAGTTATATCGAACCTTTTACACGACATATTAGCCATTTCAGCAATGATCAAACCACAACCATGCTATTACTGTATGGCGGTTCTGGTATTTTGGGATCGATTTTATTTAGTCGTTTTGCACGTTATTTGCCACGTGGGTTTTCAGTTTTATCTTGTGTTGGCATTTTACTGAGTATGTTGTTGCTGATGCCATTGGCACACCATTCAATGGCCTTTATGGGACTGACGGTGTTGTGGGGAATTTCCATTATGGCCTTGGGTTTAGCGCTGCAATCGAAAGTATTACAGCTGGCAAGTGATGCAACAGATGTCGCAATGTCGCTTTTTTCAGGTTTGTATAATGTCGGAATTGGTGGTGGCGCGTTACTGGGTAGCGTTGTTAGTTTGCATTTTGGTCTGAGTATGATTGGTTGGGTCGGGGCAAGTGTGGCATTGCTTGGCATTTTTCTGTGTATTGCCATGG
>JASGGM010000188.1:0-4946 GCA_047605045.1 Acinetobacter sp.
GGCAAACATGTCATGAAAGGCTATTGGCGCTTAAAGGCCGATCAGCAAAGCACGGTATTTGATGAAGAAGGTTTTTTCCACACTGGCGATGCAGTACGACTGGTCGATGAGAACGATCCAAGCAAAGGTTTAATGTACGATGGACGCATTGCTGAAGACTTTAAACTCAATACAGGAACCTTTGTTAATGTTGGTACGCTGCGCAATAAAGTCCTGATTCAAGGTAATTTACTTATTCAGGATGTCTGTATTACAGGATCAAATCTGAACGCCATCGGTTTCCTGATTTTCCCAAAACTGGATGCTTGCGCACAGTATGCAAATCTCACGCTCAGCCAGCATAGCCCTGAAGATATTCTAAAACACCCGAAAGTCCAGCAATGGTTCCGTCAGTTTTTGGCAGGCTTTAACAAAGATGCCACGGGCAGTTCCAATACTGTATCGATGCTGTATTTAATGCATGAGCCACCTCAGCTGGATGCAGGAGAAGTCACAGACAAAGGCAATCTTAATCAGGGCAATATCAACAAACGCCGTGCCGAACTGATTGATGAGTTATATCAAAAACCAAGTGACAACCCTCTGATTATCCGTGTGCCAGTCATCAAAAACTAAGCACTGGATCTCAATAAAAACTTAAGGTTTATATTTTGACTTTCCCGCCCTTCGCTTCAAGGAAAGTCAAAAAGGGAGGTCAAATATGCAAGAAAATAGCGAATTTGAGCTGTTCCGAGACAATTACCGACGCTTCTTGAATGAACATGTCGCACCTTATTATGAACAGTGGGAAGAACAAGGATTAATTCCTCGTGAACTATGGAATACCCTTGGGAACAATGGTTTTTTATGTGTCGATGTCCCTGAACAATATGGGGGTTACGGTGCACCTATTGAATACTCCTTGATGCTGGTTCAAGAAACTGCACAGGCAGGTTTTGCCGCTTTGGCAGTGGCCATTGGTGGACAAAGCGAGTTGGTATCGCCCTATTTGCAAAATATTGGCTCGGAACAACAAAAGCAGTATTGGCTACCCAAGATGGTCACAGGTGAAGTGGTCACAGCCATTGCCATGACCGAAGCCAATGCAGGTTCAGACCTACAAGCGATTCGGACCCAAGCCATTTTGGAGCACGAACACTATGTCGTGAATGGATCAAAAACCTTTATTTCCAATGGGCAACAGGCTGACTTAATTGTACTGGTGGCCAAAACTGACCCACAGGCACGTGCCAAAGGGATTTCCATCCTCTTGGTCGATGCACATCTCGAAGGGGTCAAAAAAGGGCGTTCTTTCAAAAAAATTGGACTGCATGCCCAAGACACCGTTGAACTATTTTTTGATAACGTCCGTGTACCAGTGACACAACGTTTAGGCGATGAAGGCAAAGGGTTTGCCTATCTAATGCAGGAGTTGCCGCGTGAGCGCCTGAGTATTTCCCAAATGGCACTCGGTTCAATTTTAGGTGCGATTCAGCTCACAACGGACTATGTGATGCAACGTCAAGCCTTTGGTCAACCCTTAAGCCAACTGCAAAATACCCGTTTTGTACTGGCAAGTGCCCAGATCAAAGCCAAGGCAGCACAGGCTTTTGTTGATCAATGTGCACAAATGTACAGCCAAAAGCAGCTCAGCGTCAGTCATGTCGCAGCACTGAAATGTTTCATTACCGATACCCAATGTGAGGTGGTTGACCAGTTACTCCAACTCTTTGGTGGTTATGGCTATATGCAGGAATACCCGATATCACGTTTTTTTGTCGATGCACGGGTACAAAAGATTTATGGCGGCACCAATGAAATTATGAAGGAAATCGTGGCACGCGAGTTGTTCTCTTAACGCAGCGCGCTACGCTGTTAGCGCAATAATTGATTCACAACAATGGAAGTTGAACTCAATGAAAAAAAACTTATTACTGAAGTTACTCATGACATTTGGGACGTTTGGTAGCTACCAATATGGCCAAGCCGCATTTTTTGAGGATTCCAAACAGGATATTACCTTAAAAAGTTATTATGATCATAAAGATTATGACAATAATACAGGCAATATTAATAGCTGGTCTCAAGGGGCAATCTACAAATTTACCTCAGGCTATACCGATACCCCCATTCAGGTGGGTTTGGATATTTCACTCAAATATGCCATTTCGACTCAGGACAATATCAACCGCAATATGATTACCAGTTACCAATCTGGCTCAGGGAAAAATAAGGATTTATTTAAACCAGGTGCAACACTGAAACTTAAATATCAAAATTCCGAGCTGAAAATTGGGGAGTTTTATGGCGATCAGGATTTTTATGCGATTGGCGGTGATCCTTTCATGCCAGGCACATTTTGGGGGGTCAGATTCAATCAGAAAATCAATGATCATTGGTCATTTGGTATTGGGCGATTATTTGAAGGTACGCGTCCTTATGAAGATCATCTTGCTAAAATTGCCCCTTCTGCCATTCCACATCTTGGCACGTATTACGAAGCAGATTATCTCGATCAAGTCTCAGTGAAATACAAACAAGAGACTTACAACGTAAATTATGATTATTGGCATCTGGATGATATTTTTACTCACCATTTCATCAACTTTAACAAAAAACTTCCGCACAATTTTAGCGTAACAACAAAGCTGTTAAAAACAGATGATAGCGGTGCCAAACAATATGGCGACATTAACGCAGGACTTGCAGGCATCCTTGTTTCCAAAAAATTTGATAATCAAACATTTTCTTTAGGCTATCAGCGTGTTTTTGGCAATTATAGCTACAACGATTATGGCGGCTTATTGCCTTATAATTTGTTCATTGGCACAACGGTGGCCAATGCAGGACGTGCCGAAGATGAACGCTCTTATTACGCTTTTTATGATTATGATTTTGCCAAACATAACATCAATGGTTTTGTCGCACAGCTTTACTATATTTATGGCGATCACATCACCTATAAAACACTTAAAAACCGTGATGAAACTGAATATGGCATTAATCTCACCTATCTCATTCCATCGGGAAAATTTAAAGGTCTAGGGGTTAAAACCATCTGGTCAAACTACGACAACAACTATAGTTACCGTGGTTTTAATGATGTTCGTACATGGCTGTACTATCGCCGAACTTTTTAATGAATCATCAGGATGAAGGAACACGCCATGAGCAATAAAAAATATTTACTGTGCCTCTCGACCTTAATTTCGGGTTTTAGCTATGCCAACAGCGCTGACTTTGCACAGCAATGCCAGAATTTAAGCCATTTACAGCTATGGAATACGCAAATTACATCAACCAGCGTCACACAAGATGATAACGGTAAAAATGTCTGTCTGGTGCAGGCATCATCTGAAAAACGCCGAGGTGTTGGACAGGACTATGAAATTAAAATTGAAATGCGCTTGCCTGAGCAATGGAATCACAATTTGTTGTTTCAAGGTGGGGGTGGCATGGACGGCATTGTGCGTCCAGCCATAGGTAAACTCTACCCGAAAGAGAGCACCGCACCCAATGCCTTAAGTCGTGGTTATGCAGTCGTTTCCACAGATTCAGGCCATCAAAAACCCGATGCCAGCTTTGGACAAGACCAGCAAGCCAAACTTGACTATGCCTATGCCGCCATTGGAAAAGTCACGGTCATTGCCAAACAGATTATTCAGAAGTTTTATGTAGCTGCCCCTGAAAAGTCCTACTTTATGGGCTGTTCGAATGGAGGGCGTGGCGCCTTACAAGCGGCAATCCGTTATCCAACTGAATTTGACGCTGTTCTAGCATTGAATCCTGGGCTGCGCCTGAGTCGTGCTGCAATTACACAAACATGGGATGTACAGCAACTCATGAAAATTGCCCCCAAGGTCAATCAAACACCGATTTTAGCCAATGCCCTCACCCCCAAAGATCTCGACATTGTGCAACAAGCAGTCTTAAAAAAATGTGATGCTTTAGATGGGATTAAAGACGGCATTATTAACAATCAGGCAGCCTGTCATTTTGATGTCCGTCAAGTGCAGTGCAAAGTCGGTCAGACAGGTGCCAGTTGTTTATCGCCTGACAAAGTCCATGCGCTCGATCAGATTTTTAAAGGGCCTAAAGATTCGCAAGGCCATGCTTTATATAACACATGGCCGTATGATGCAGGAATCAATGCCGCAGGCTGGCGTGAATGGAAATTGGGAACGTCGCAAGATGCAACGCCCAATGCTCTGAATGTGAAATATGGCAATGACTCCTTACCACGCTATTTCATGAATCAAAAGGATTCAGCCCAGTTTAAGCAACTCAACTACAACTTTGACCATGCGCTGCAACAGGTTGATGAAACTGCCCGCATCAATGATGCCGACACTGTCGATTTTTCAACATTTGTTCAACGTGGTGGCAAACTTATCATCATTCATGGCACCTCTGACCCTGTTTTCTCTGCTCAAGACACTGTCGACTGGTATAAAAAAGTCCTACGCTATAACCCAGAAAACTTCAGCCGCTTATTTTTAGTACCAGGTATGAACCACTGTGGCGGTGGTAATGCCCTGAATGACATAGATGCTTTATCCACTTTAGAAAAATGGGTTAAAACCCAGCAAGCACCTGAATCGATTGCAGCCACAGGCAAATATCTGCCCGACACTACGCAACCAATCTGTGCGTATCCAAAGCAAGCGTTTTATCTGAAAGGGAAAGACCCGAAACAACTGAGCAGTTATCGTTGTCAATAAATTGACTCACTGGCATTCGCTGAACGCGTCATCAGCGAATGCTGCGATACCCAAAAAAAATCTGATCTGAAAAAAGGAACTGAATATGACTTCTAATACCAATGCACTGCCACCTATTCATCATTTGCTGGGTGGGCACAACATTCAATGGAATGCAGACAAAACCGAACTGAGCATTCGTTACATTGCGCTGGATAGTTTTACCAACCCACGTGGTACTGTTGAAGGTGGCATGCTCTGTGCCAT
>JASGGM010000189.1:0-4931 GCA_047605045.1 Acinetobacter sp.
CAAGAATAATTAATATTGATTTTTTGAGGATGCTCCAGTTCATAATTGGTTCTTGAGTGATACCATAACCAATTGATTGGGCATTCCAATTTTTCCAAAAATTCATTAGCAAAGAATACATGAAAATAATTCAACCTCGCTTAGGAAAAAATAATTTTTATAATAATTACTGCCTGACTATGGAATGGTGCATAATTATTAGCTTATAGCCAAGACCGAAAGTATTAATGTTTCTGATCATGATATATCAAATTATATAATAAACATTAAACGCTTTGTCGGCTTGCAAAACAATCGCTATAGGTCTTTTTTTTAACTTTAATATTTCATTGTTGAATAGTTACACGGCTACACTAAACGGTCACACGCTAAAATTGCAAATTCTTGCATTGTTCGGAATACTGAAAATTTGGAACAAGGAAGATGAGGAAAATACAGATGAAAAAATTATTACTTGCTTGCAGTTTAATGGGTGCTTTTATAAGTGCACATGCTGCTGATCCATTGAATGGTACAGTCTGGAAAACCATTGATGATGAAACCAAACAACCCAAAGCAATTGTGGTGTTTAACGAGCAGAAAAATGGCACTTTGTCAGCGTCTATTCAGAAAGTACTGACTCCAGGCGAGGAGAATGCTTGTACCAAATGCGAGGGTCCATACAAAAACAAATCTTTACGTGGTGTGACCATTGTGCGTGGGCTGAAAAATATCGGTTCCAATCAATATGAAAATGGTACGATTCTTGATCCTAAAAATGGTAAAACCTATAGTCTAAAAGGTGAGTTGGCTGGCAATCAGCTTAAATTACGTGGCTATTTGGGCATTGCGGCCTTAGGTCGTAACCAAACGTGGGTGCGGGTAAATTAACCCCATTCATGTAAGCAATGATGAACATAAAAAATGGAGCGACTTCGTTCGCTCCATTTGTGCATGTATGCAAGCATTATTTTAATGCCGAGATTTAACGCTAAGATTTTAATGCCAAGTACGCAGCTTCATCAAAACCCACAATATAACCTGTCGCAGTTTGCAACACAGGACGTTTAATTAAACTGCTATGGGTGGTGAGTGCGGCAATCAAATTGGCTTCACTGGCCAAAGCCTGCTGTTGTTCCTGTTCCGACAATTTACGCCATGTGGTGCCCTTTTTATTTAAAATGACCTCTACACCTTTGGCATCTAACCATTGCTTGACTGTACTTGCATCAATGCCTTGTTTTTTATAATCGTGGAACTCATATGTCAGGCCCAGTTCATTTAATAAATCAAAGGCTTTTTTCATGGAGTTACAATTTTTAATACCGTAAATCTTTAACATGCTGAGTACTCAATCTGTTTATGCTTAAAACATATATTAATATGAAAATTTAGATTAGCGAAGTTGGAAAAATTCGAATATTCTTTATTCATAGACAAGCTGCGATAGCAAAAAAGTGCGCAAAAATAAAAACTCAAAACAAGAAATGATAGGCTGAAAATGAGAAACCCACATCAATCATCCTGATTATGTGGGTCTCATTTCAAACGTCCGTTGTCACATCCTTGAAAATAAGCCGATTACTCGGTTTATTTCTATTTCATCCTGCGGCTTCCAATCCTTGTTGTGTCATCCTGACTCATCCTTGCGCCGTGCAACAATATTGCAATAATCCTGTGTTAGAGAAAAGCCACTGAAACGACTTTGCATGTAAGTCAGTTTAGGCAATTGAGTGAACATTTGTTCACTCAATTGTGCCGATCTTGTAATCAATAATGACGGGTGCATGGTCGCTAAACCATTGATCTTTATATACCCAAGCATTGACTGTGCGGTCTTTCCAGTCGGGTGAGCAAGCTTGATAATCAATGCGCCAACCCACGTTTTTCGCACGGGCTTGTCCTCGATTTGACCACCATGAATATAACTCTGCTTCAGGGCGTACCAAGCGGAATGTATCGACATAGCCAATCTCATCATAAATATGGTCGAGCCATGCACGTTCATGAGGTAAGCAGCCCGATGACTTTTGATTCCCAGACCAATTTTTAATGTCGATGCGTTTGTGAACGATGTTGTAATCGCCACACACGATGATGGACTTATTTTCATCGCGCCATTGGCGTAAAATTTTAGCGTATTCTGCTAAAAACAGGTCTTTACGCGCTTGCGCTTCTTCGCCAGAAGAGCCAGAAGGTAAATATAACGAGGCAATATGGATCGGTTGGGGTAAACCTAGGTCAAACTCCGCACAGACAAAGCGGCCCTGACTGTCGGCTAACTCGAAACCTAAGCCATCCTTGACCGATTTAAATGGCAAACGGCTGTAAATGGCTGTTCCCGCATAGCCTGCACGTTCGGCAGGAAAAAGGTGGGTATACCAACCTTCAGGCTTAAATTTATCGGTCCATTGTGCATGTGTGATACGACTTTCTTGCATACAGACCACATCGGCATCGGATTGCGCTAACCATTCTAAAAGGCCTTTGCTGACCGATGAACGGAGTCCATTGACGTTGATTGAAACAACACGGAGAATTTTTACATCACTTGGATAGTGATCCTTTGCTATCATGTGCAAGTCTTTCCTCAATCTGAATATCTGGAGTGCCTCATGACATCGCCATCTCAATTTAACCCACAGGCATTTATTGAACTTGCGCTATCACGTGGCGTACTTAAATTTGGTGAGTTTACTTTAAAATCGGGACGTGTGAGTCCCTATTTTTTTAATGCCGGTTTGTTAAATGATGGTGAAGCTTTGTCTTTATTGGCACAAGGCTATGCAGACAAATTGGTCGAGTGCCAAAATGTTGAAGTGATTTTTGGTCCAGCCTATAAAGGGATTCCGTTTGTGGCAGCAACGGCTGTTGCACTGTCACAAGTCCATGGCAAAAGTATTCCTTGGGGATTTAACCGCAAAGAAGCCAAAGATCACGGTGAAGGTGGCATGTTGGTGGGTGCTGCGGTGCACGGGAAAAAAGTTTGGATTATCGATGATGTGATTACGGCAGGAACCGCAATTCGTGAAGTGGTCACTTTGTTAAAAAATTCAGGTGCAAGCATTGCGGGTGTGTTGGTTGCTTTAGACCGTCAAGAACGCGGTCAGGGTCAATTTTCTGCCATTCAAGAAGTACAAAAAGAGTTGGAAATTCCAGTACATGCACTGATTACCATGAAAGATTTGATGGATTACCTAGCAGCGCAGGGTGATCAAGTTGCGTTGGCGAAAATGGAAGACTATCGCGTGAAGTACGGTATTTAAGGGATTTTGCTGAGCTAATCGAATGCGCCATTCAATTTACACACCGACCATTCTCCTCATGGCAATTTCCGCAGGTGTTTGTGCAGGCGGCAACTATTTCAGTCAGCCTTTGGTTCATTCCATGAGTCAGAATCTTCGGCAACCTGAAACTGTTGTTGCATGGGTACCGACCTTGGCACAAGTGGCGTATTCGATTGGGCTGTTATTGCTGACCCCGTTGGGAGATATTGTCGAGAAAAGACGATTAGTTTTGATATTTATGTTATTGGCATCCGCAGGTTTGTTGCTGTGCGGTGCTTTGCATGATTTTTCAATGTTGCTGGTCGGAACGATTATCACGGGATTATTTTCTTCAGCATCGCAATTGTTATTGCCGCTCGCTGCCAGTAGCGTGCCCTTACATAAAAGCGGGCAAGCTGTAGGCTTTGTGATCAGTGCAATGATGTTGGGGGTGCTGTTGGCACGTTCACTGTCAGGCTTAATGTCGAGTTTATTCTCTTGGTATTTTATTTATTTAATTTGTAGCGGCATTCTACTGGCCTGTGCGCTGGTACTGTATCGCAGTTTAGATGCCTATCCTGCTGAAAGTAAACGCTCTTATGCACATACGTTGCGTAATTTATGGAATATTTTACGGCAACATAAGCGCTTACAACTGCGCACACTGGTGGGAGCTGTCACTTTTGCCAGTTTGAGTACGGCTTTTGTCACGATGTCTTTGTTGTTAGTACCTGAACCCTTTCATTTTTCCGATTTTCATGTCGGTTTGTTTGGCATGGTTGGCATCTTTGGTGCAATCATGGCAAATTTTAGCGGACGTTATATTGATCGAGGCTATGGCTATAAAATATCGCTCATCTTTAGTGGTGGCATGATGCTCAGTTGGCTGCTATTTTCACTGGTGTATCACAGTATGCTGTTCTACGGGATGGCGACGATATTGTTATATGCATCGATGTCGGCCATCCATGTGACCAATCAAAGTATTGTGTTTAAATTAGCAGGTTCTGAGAAATCAAGTTTTAATGCCATTTACATGACGGGATACTACTGGGGCGGTGCTTTGGGTACATCGCTGAGTGTGTTGGTGTGGAAGCATTTTGCATGGAATGGCGTCTGTATATTTGGTTTTGGCTTGGCCATATTGGGTTTATGGTTGTGTATAAAAGATCAACAATATGCAAAAAATATGGCTTGAGGGGTGCTTGATCAATAAATATTCTCACAAGATTGCCACATTTTTAGGCAACCCTCGCAGCAAATCGCCGTATAATTTTAATACTTACGAAAAATATAGAATGGAAGACCATTACAGTCTAATGAGGAACGAAAATGCGCTTAAATAAAGACACCGTGTTATGTATGTCATTGGCCAATAAGCCAAGCAATTTTGGAACACGGTTTCACAATTATCTTTATGACGTGCTGAATTTGAATTATGTCTACAAAGCCTTTGCCCCCCAAGATTTAACTCAGGCCATTGCAGGAGTACGTGGCTTACCTGTTCGGGGATGTGCCATTTCTATGCCATACAAAGAACAAGTGATTGCGCTGGTCGATGAAATGGATGCTTCAGCACAGGCTATTCAATCGGTGAATACTATTGTGAATAGCAATGGTGTATTGAAAGCCTATAACACCGACTATATTGCAATTGCAAAACTCATTGAAAAGTATCATATTTCT
>JASGGM010000190.1:0-4925 GCA_047605045.1 Acinetobacter sp.
TTAAACACATCATTAAAAGTAATAATGTAATAAAGACCGTCATGATCATGACGGTGAGAACGCGATAATGTGCAATTTCTAAAGGTTTATTGTCGAGTTCAATGAGCAACCAAGTCGATGCTTGGTTATGACTTTTTAATTTAATGCCATATACAGAGTTATGATGGAGTTCGATCGGGCCAAAATAACTGCCTTGTTGATCGATTTTAGGCCAATGTAGTTTGGTTTGATGACCAATATTGGCTTTAATTTTTCCTTGTGTATCGACAATGGCAGCGCGTTGTAGAAATGGTTCATTCAGCATATGCATTAAAATAGCATTGGCTCTACGGGTAAATTGTGGTGCGGTATCGACCGTATAAGACAAAAGCTCTGCTGTTTTTTCATAACGCGATAAAATTGCAATGGCAACATGACGTTGCTGACTACGTGCGGAAGCTGAGGTTTCATGAATCACCAGCGTACTTCCAACAATGGCAATGATACTAATGGGAATAAAAATGAGTGCAACCAATTGCCCGTAAGCATGGTTGAGTTGTAGTCGTTGAAAGATTGAGTTTTTCTGTTTTGCCATAACCGACACAAATTTATTCTTTATCACAGACATATTAACATGTTTTTAAAAACACTCACTGTTTTCAGTTGACTCATAAAAATTAGGAAATGGGTGCAGGACGATAGAATTTTTCATACAATAGGCACACCGAGAGAGGTGTAAGACATGAGCAATCACAATCCAGATTTTTTCGCAGACGAGTTTTTGTTAGATCATTATGTTGGGAAAACCCCATTAGTTCACTTACAGCGTTTAGCCTGTCATACCCGTTCGACGGTACTTGCAAAGCTAGAAGGGAACAACCCCGCGGGGTCAGTGAAGGACCGTCCAGCCTATAACATGATCATGCAGGCAGAAAAACGTGGACAGATTCAGCCGGGCGATACCTTAATTGAAGCGACAAGCGGCAATACGGGAATTGCACTTGCTATGGTTGCTGCCATGCGCGGCTATAAAATGCAATTGATCATGCCTGATAATATGAGTCAGGAACGTAAAGATGCGGTGTTGGCTTATGGTGCTGAACTCATTGAAGTGACTCAGGAACAAGGCATGGAAGGTGCACGAGATCTGGCATTGCAAATGCAGGCAGAGGGTAAGGGCATTGTTCTGAACCAATTCGGAAATCCTGATAATGTTGAGGCACATTACCTCACTACAGGCCCAGAAATTTGGCAACAAACTGGGGGTAAAATTACCCACTTTGTCAGCTCGATGGGTACCACAGGTACGATCATGGGCGTATCCAAGTATCTGAAAGAGCAAAATCCAGATATTCAAATTGTTGGTTTACAACCTGATGAAGATTCAAGTATTGCAGGGATTCGTCGTTGGCCAACAGAATATTTACCAACCATTTTTGATGCGTCCCGTGTCGATCGTATTATCGATATTCAACAAATTGATGCAGAACAAACCATGCGAAAACTGGCAAAAACAGAAGGTATTTTTGCAGGAACATCATCGGGTGGGGCAGTATGGGCATCTTTGAAAATTGCTGAAGAGCAACCCGATGCTGTAATCGTTTGTATTATTTGTGATCGTGGTGATCGTTATCTTTCAACAGGACTCTTTTCTGTTCAGGATTGAGCCATTGACTGAATACGATGCACATCGTGTATCGTATTTCTCCTCCATGTGCTCTTGTGAGAGAGCACAATAAAACTGTGGAGTGATGATTTAAACCCAGAGGATTCAAGCATGCGCCTACCTGTTTTAGTTTTTGATATTGAAACCATTACCGATTTAAAGTCGGGGGCGCATTTGTACAATTTACACGATTTGGCGCAAGACGATCTTGAATTTGCGATAGCTAAACTTCGCCGTCAGGAAAGTGGTACAGATTTTCAGCGTCTTCCATTACATGAAATCGTTTGTATCTCAGGGTTTTGGGTGGATGAGCAAGGGTTTAGGTTATTTTCCTTTAGTCAAGAGGACTGTGGAGAGGTTGAGCTGTTAAGGAAATTCCTTTCCATCTTTGAAAAACGCCATCCTATTTTGGTGAGTTGGAATGGATCACAATTTGACTTGCCCGTTATTTTATTTCGAGCAATGTATCATGGTTTATCTGCCCCTAATCTGTTCGATCAGGGGGAGTTAGATCGCCAAAAACGCTTTAATAACTACCAAAATCGTTATCATCAGCAGCATGTCGATTTAATGGATGCGATGGCGATGTTTAATGGTCGCAATTTTCAAAAATTAGACGATATTGCTCAGCTGCTCGGTTTTCCGGGTAAGCGAGATGGTGCAGGGTATTTGGTGCCCGATCAGGTGAAACAAGGGGCTTGGTCAGATTTGACAGCCTATTGTGAGGGTGATGTATTAAATACATGGTTGATCTATTTGCGTTGGTTGTTGTTAAAAGGGCAATTGCAACAGGATGATCATCAACAACTGTTACGCAATACCATTGCGTATTTACATACGCAGCCGCAACATCAGGACTTTTTACAAGATTGGCAAAACCATGCACAAGCCACAACGTTTAGTGCCAGTCTTTTTTCTACGACTTAATTAGGTTTAAATTTGAAACAGCACAGTAAAGTTCGCACCGCACCGCAGCAATATATTTTTCAAGTGGAATCACTTTCACATGAAGGACGCGGTATTGCCCATTATCGTGCTGATTTTGGACATCCTGATGAAAAAATTGGCAAAAAAGTCTTTATTCAGTTTGCCTTGCCTGGGGAAGTGGTACGCGCACAAATTACCCATCAAGCGAAACGACTTGAAGAAGCCGATGCCATTGAGATTATCTCATCGCCGTCTTCAGATCGTGTGCAACCAACGTGTCAAAACTTTGAGCAATGTGGTGGCTGTAATTTGCAACATATGCAACCTGATGCTCAAATTCAATTTAAACAAGATGTCCTGAAATCGCATTTGCAGCATTTTGCAGGAATTCAACCCGAACAATGGTTATCGCCATTACGATCATTGCGACCTGATTATCGTCGTCGTGCCAGAATCGGTGTGCGATTTATTCCAAAACAAAAACAGTTGCTGATGGGTTTTCGTGCAAGAAATAGTAACCGTTTAATCGATCTGGATGATTGTCCAGTACTGGATCAGCAACTGGATCAACAATTACCACAGCTAAAACAATTGCTGCAAAGTCTTGCAGGTAAAGCGGATATTGGTCATATCGAATTGGCGATGGGTGATACCGAGATCGCCTTATTGGTTCGTCATACTGCACCATTATCTAAAGCAGATCGACAAAAGCTCCAAGATTTTGCACTACAAAATGCTTGGCAGTTGTACTTGCAATCGGGTAGTGCTGAAACCTTACAGCGGGTCGATCAACATAATGCGGAAATGCGTTTGCACTATCAATTGACTGATTTTAATGTGAAATTTTCATTTTCGCCTTTGGATTTTACGCAAGTTAATTCTACCGTGAACCAGCAAATGATTAACTTGGCATGTGAATTGCTAGATTTGCAAAAAGGCGAGCGTGTGCTTGATCTATTTTGTGGTCTAGGTAATTTTTCACTGCCTCTTGCACAGTGTGTGGGTGCATCGGGTCAGGTGATTGCGGTTGAAGGGAGTGATGACATGGCGCGCCGTGGTGCCGAAAATGCCAAAAATAACGGCATGACGCAGTTACAATTCTATTCACAGGATTTAACAGCAGACTTTTCACAACAATCTTGGGCCAAACAAGGGTTTGATGCTTTATTAATTGATCCACCTCGTTCTGGTGCAGAGCAAGTCATGCACTACATTTCAAACTTTAATGCAAAACGAATTGTTTACATATCTTGTAATCCTGCGACATTGGCACGAGATGCGGGTATACTGGTACAACATGGATACCAGCTCAAAAAAGCGGGCGTTATGGATATGTTTACTCATACAGGGCATGTTGAATCAATCACTCTGTTTGAGAAAATTGAAAAAATAAACGACGAAGATGAATGACACGATTATAGGAGATAGGTATGGTCACAGTACGTGAGCAATTACCTGAACGACTCACTCAGTTGTCAGAAGAAACGACTGTCGAACATGCCTTGCAAGCACAAAAAGATTTAGATGAATGGCTAGATCGCGTTCGCAACCAATTGGATGGAGCGAAATTGTCGCAACTTGAACATGTTGCAAGGCTCACATTAGAAAAAGAATTTCAAACCACACTGAACCATCGAAGTAACACATTTGCCACTGGTATTGGTATGGCCAATATTTTGGCACATTTACATGTCGATGAAGATACACTGATTGCTGCTGTGCTATATCGAAGTGTGCGTGAAGGTTTAACTTCGTTGGAAGAAGTGAAACAAAGCTTTGGCGACAATGTTTTAGAGTTGGTCAAAGGCACGCTCTCAATGGGTAAACTGTCTGAACTGATTGAAAAAAATAAACGTCTGGAAGATCATTTCAACAATAACCAAAGAGAACATTTAACTGGCATTTACAAAATGCTGATTTCTGTGACTGAAGATGTGCGTGTCGTGCTGATTAAATTGGCAGAACGAACTCATGAGTTACGAGAATTATATAACTCACCGAAAGACCGACAAGAACGGGTTGCACGAGAAATTCTTACGATTTACTCACCGTTGGCACATCGTTTGGGTATTGCACAACTTAAATGGGAACTGGAAGACTTGGCTTTCCGTTTCCTTGCGCCTGACAGATACAAAGAAATTGCGACATTACTCAATGAGAAAAGGCTGGAACGAGAGCAGTATATTCAGTCGGTGATGGATAAACTTAAATCTGAGCTCAGTGATCATGGCATTGAAGCCGACATCAACGGGCGCGTTAAGCATATTTATTCCATCTATCGGAAAATGAAAAGCAAGAATCTGAGTTTCGATCAGCTTTACGATATCCGTGCTTTACGTGTTTTGGTCAAGAA
>JASGGM010000191.1:0-4912 GCA_047605045.1 Acinetobacter sp.
GAACTGGAGCCATTAACGACGTTAGCTTCAATTGCATCACATACTGAGCATATTGGACTGATTGGTACGGCAACCACGACGTATAACGAACCGTATCATGTGGCAAGGAAGTTTGCCTCGCTAGACTTAATTTCTGAAGGTCGAGCTGCATGGAATTTGGTAACGACCGACTTAGCAGATGAAGCGAGAAATTTTCATCAGGCTGAACATTTAATTCATAAAGAACGCTATGCCAGAGCCGAAGAATTTTACGATGTTGTGATGGGGTTATGGAAGAGTTGGGAACAAGATGCCTTGATTCGTGATCAGGCATCAGGCATTTTCTTTGACCCAGCGAAATTACATCGCCTGAACCATGTTGGGGAATGTTTCTCTGTGCAAGGTCCACTCAATGTTACACCAAGTCCACAGGGCCATCCGCTTATTGTACAAGCGGGGAGCTCCGAACGCGGGCGCGATTTAGCAGCCAGAACAGCAAATATTATTTTTACTGCGCAAGCAGATTTTGCATCGGCAAAAGCATTTTATGAAGATGTCAAAAACCGTCTTAAAAATTATGGGCGTGAGGCCAATGAACTGAGTATTTTGCCAGGTCTGTATGTCATTGTTGCCAAAACGCAAGCCGAAGCTGAACAAAAACAACAGGAACTTGATGCTTTAATTCAAAAAGATATTGGTTTGGGCTTGCTTGGACGTATGATGGGGAATTTTGATTTAAGCCACCTCGATGTCGATGCTCCTTTACCTGACTTACCTGTGACCGAAACGGGGCAGCAAAGCCGTCAACAATTATTTATTGATTTAGCAAAGCAAAACAATTGGACCATTAGACAGTTATATCAGCGAGTTGCTGGTGGACGAGGGCATTTTAGCTTGGTGGGGACACCTGAAAAAATTGCCGATGAAATTGAATTCTGGTTCAACAATGGCGCTGCGGATGGCTTCAATATTATGCCTGCGTTACTTGCAGATGGTGTCAAAGATTTTGTCAGTCTGGTTGTGCCATTATTACAGCAAAAAGGCATTTTTAGATCGGAATATCAAGGTACGACATTATCCGCGCATTATGGCGTCACTGTTTAAATTATTCAAATCAGTTTGAAAGGAAGATTTATGTATTCTGCAAATGAAGCACGTTATGAGCAGTTGAAATATCGTAAAGTTGGCAAGAGCGGGTTGGTATTACCACCACTTTCTTTGGGGCTCTGGCATAATTTTGGTGATGACACACCAATTGCCAAGCAACGTGAAATGCTGCATACCGCCTTTGATTTAGGCATTAATCATTTCGATTTGGCCAATAATTATGGAACACCCTTTGGAAGTGCCGAGAAGAATCTAGGCTACTTTCTAAAACACGATTTTAAACCGTATCGTGATGAATTGATTATCTCCAGTAAAGCAGGATGGGATATGTGGCCAGGGCCCTATGGGCAAGGCGGAAGTTCACGAAAATACTTAATTGCAAGTTTGGATCAGAGTTTACAACGCCTTGGTCTGGAATATGTCGATATTTTCTATTCACACCGTTATGATGCTGAAACACCGTTAGAAGAAACTGCATCGGCATTGGCGGATATTGTCAAACAAGGGAAAGCGCTTTATATCGGTATTTCATCGGGCTACACACCTGAACTTACTCTGAAGCTGGCCAATATTTTGGCTGAATACAAAATTCCAGTGACTTTACATCAGCCGAATTATAATTTCTTCAATCGTGAAATTGAACAGGGATTATTAGATGCATCTGATGAGATTGGTTTTGGCACAATCGTATTTTCACCTTTGGCACAAGGTCTGCTTGGTGGTCGATACTTAAATGGTATTCCTGCCGATTCCCGTATCGGTCGTGGTAGCCAGTACCTAAAACAAGCGCATTTAGAGCAACACAAATTGAACCAGATTCAGCAGCTCAATGACATTGCACAACAACGTGGACAGACGTTGGCACAACTTGCCATCGCTTGGGTACTTCGTGATGAGCGGGTAAGTTCGGCCATTATTGGGGCGAGTCGACCAGAACAGATTCGTGAGAATTTAAAGAGTCTTGAGCAATTACATTTCAACGCTGAAGAATTATCGCGTATTGATCAGATCTTAGCTTAAGTTCAGTCGGCGTTTTATCTCAACGAAAAAGGTCATCTTTATTTTAAGATGACCTTTTTGAATTGAAACGAATAAAAACTTAATCGCTTGAATGTGGCTTATTTTATTTTATCTTCAGTGAGTAAGGAATAAACACGTTCTTTTAATTGATGCAACTGAAAATCTGAACGCTGACGAGGACGGGGCAGATCAACATCAATAATTTCTTCAATTCGGCCTGGTTTCGGTTTTAATACAATCACACGGTCTGCCAAGGTAACGGCTTCTTCAACATCATGCGTAATTAAAATCGTTGTAATATTCGATTGGTGATGGATCCGCAACAATTCATTCTGCATCTGATAACGTGTGAGCGCATCAAGTGCGCCGAAAGGTTCATCAAGAAGAAAGATTCTAGGATGGGACACTAAGCCTCTGGCAATCGCAACACGTTGCGACATGCCACCAGAAAGCTGATGTGGTCGCGCCTTCTCAAAACCATTTAAACCAATCAATTCAATGACTTCGGAAATTTTTTGGCGTTTGATCTCATTGGAAATATTTTCATTGATAAGACCGAGTTCGATATTTTCTTCGACAGTTAACCATGGAAAAAGCCGATGTTCTTGAAAGACCAATGAGCGGTCTTTCCCTATGCCATGAATCGGCTCGCCGTGAATCTGGATTTGGCCGTCGAACTCGACATCAAGTCCTGAAAGTAGTCTGAGTAATGTCGATTTACCACAGCCACTACTTCCCACAATGGCAATAAACTCACCCCGTTGAATATCTAAATTAATATTTTGTAAAATTTGGACGGGTTGAGAATTAATATTAAAAAATTTATTAAGATTCTTAATTTCAACTTCAACGTCGGTAAAATGGCCGATTTCACCTAAATGATGCTGAGGCGTTGCCGATGAGTGTGAAACAGAAGTATTCATTTAGATTCTCCAGAGTGACGCCAAGCGCTTGCTAATTGTTCTGCTTTTTGACCGAGCCATGCAAAGACCAATCCTAATATCGCAACAAAGAAAGTTGCGGCAAGAACTTGATCAATATCGAAATTCTGTTGAGCAGTAATCATATATATTCCAATGCCAGAACCAGAACCCATCAGATATTCGACACCAAAAGATGCCATCCATGCATACAGTAAAGACAGACGAAATCCTGAAAAAATAGTCGGTACAATAGATGGTATGACTAATTTTACTAAACGTTGCCAATAGGTTAATTTGAGACTCTGCGCTGCTTCGATTAAATTCTTGGGAACTTGGAAAGTTCCTTGCAATGTGGCAACAAAAATTGGAAAAAAGGTTGCGATAGAAATAAAAATAATCTTTGCTAAATCACCCAAACCGAACCATGCGGTAATAAGTGGAATCCAGGCAAAAATGGCAATTAAGCGCAATGTATTTAATGTCGGTGAAAAAATATGAGATAAACGAGGATGCAATCCTAAAATTAAACCAATGATTACACCTAAACTTCCACCGATGATTAACCCTAGAAAGGCTCGATATAGACTTTGTAATAACGCAGAAGTAATACTGCCATCGGATATGCCATGAAGAATTGCAGTTAAAACATCACGAGGATGGCTCAGTACATTTTTATCTAATACACCTGTTTGAGTCGACCAAAACCAAAATAAGAATATAACAAGTGGTATGAGAAAAGGTTTTATTGAAAACTTTGACTTGTGATGGTTATGGTGTACAGATAGGGCAGTATGAGGCCATACAATAAAATTTTTTTCGATTTTATTCAGAATAAAATCTAAAATAAACCCAATGATTCCAATAATGGCAATACAGACAAAAACAATATCTAATTGAAATAATTGACGGCCATAAACCATTAAATAGCCAATCCCTTCCGATGAAGCAATCAGTTCCACTGCAATCAGTGTGGTCCATGCTGCCGATAATGCTGTCCGCAGACCAATAAAAAAATGCGGTAAAGCAGAAGGCAATAAAAGTTTCCAGAAAGTATGAAACTTAGAAAGACGTAAGGTTTGTGAAATTTCTCTAAGTTGTGGATTTAAATCGCGAATACCACTTTGAGTGTGAATCGCGATTGGAATGAAGCTTGCTTTGAAAATGAGGAAAATTTTTAAGGCATCTTCAATTCCCAACCAAATAATTAACAATGGCAACCATGCTAAAGTTGGAATAATTGCAAGTGCAAAAAAAGTAGGGGCTACATATTGTTCAAAACGTTTGCTATAACCTAGAAATGTTCCAAAAAAAAGGCCGAATAATGTGCCAATGAAGAGTCCAAACAGCAAACGGGACAAACTAATACCAATTTGTTGGAATAGTTGATCTTGCGTGACTAAGGATTTAAAGGCAAGCAGTGTTTCCTGCGGTGTTGGTAGAATTTGACTTGGCATCCAGTGCTGGTTGGAAGCAATAAACCAAAGCAAGAATAATGATATGGGGAAAATGAGTGCTGAAATTATAGATAGCCTATTTTGGAAGGGTAAAAATTTCTGCACATGATTTGGAATAGTGGATAACGTAATTTCAGACATTTATTTCTCTAGCGCAAATCTAGCCAAATTAAGTAATTCGGTGATTTTGATATAAATTTCAGTATGAGTGTCATTGATACTATTTATATACTGATTGGAAACTATATCTGGAGTTTATTTTTCAATAAAATAATAAAAAAAGATTAACTTATCTAATAAAGTGAAGATATTCGTCTGTTTAATGACAGATCGTAATTTGGTCTCTCATTTTTCATTAGTACCTATAAGAACATGCATTTCGTCTTATTAATGTCAGTGAAAGTTTTCCTACGGTCGTATTATTACAAA
>JASGGM010000192.1:0-4903 GCA_047605045.1 Acinetobacter sp.
ATCTTTACCGTCAGGCTCATCCCAATTTAAAAATTGAATTGCATGAGATGGGTACCAATGCACAAATTGAGGCCTTAAAAGATGGTCGCATTGATGTCGGTTTTGGACGACTGAAAATTAGCGATCCTGCTGTTAAGAGAACGCTACTCAGAAATGAACGACTCATGGTGGCTGTGCATGCCAGTCATCCACTGAATCGTATGAAAGACACAGGCGTTCATCTGGCAGATATTGTCGATGAAAAGATTTTGCTTTATCCAAGTACAGCAAAACCGAATTTTTCCAGCCATGTACTTTCCATATTTTCTGACCATGGTCTTGAACCAACCAAATTAAATGATGTTCGGGAAGTGCAGCTGGCTTTAGGTCTAGTGGCCGCTGGTGAAGGAATTTGCATTGTGCCACAGAGCACACAAAGTATTCAGCTCTATCACTTGAGTTATTTACCCTTGCTTGACCCCGATGCCATTAGCCCGATTTTTATCTCTGTCCGAAATATGGAAGAAAGTACTTATATTTATTCTCTGTTTGAAACCATCCAACAGATTTATATGTATGAGGGATTTAGCGAACAACCATTTAAAGCATAACAACAACTTGACCCACCCGATGCGATCAAGTTGTTGTTTTCACATACATAAGGAATCGATTTTGCCAGTTGAACTGGTTAAATCGACTATGCTGTTATTACCTTACTGCTCATCCTGATAAGCCAGCCGATCGTTAATTAAAAAGACAGTAACGATGCCAATTAATGCAGGAATGCTCAGCGCTAAAAAGTTATAGAAATGGGGAAATTGTAAGGACAATAACCATCCTGTCAGAATTGGGCCTAGAATCGCCCCCACCCGTCCCATACCTAAGCCCCAGCCAATGCCTGTAGATCGTACATTTGGCGCATAAAAGCGTGCCATATACGCAAGTAACATGATTTGTGTCCCAATCGATGCAGCACCAGCACAGGCGATCAGGAAATAAAGCACCAGACTATTCAACTGAAAAGACAGTAGGCTTAAAGATGCAGCGCCAATCAAAAGTAGTCCCATTGTGACATATTTGACATTGTAGCGATCGCCAAGATAGCCGCCTAAAATCGAGCCAATCATCCCCCCGACATTTAAGGAAAATAAAAACACCAGACTCTTTGACAGGTTATAACCTGCTTCAATCATTAATTTAGGTAACCAGTTGCCCAAGGCATATACCATAATTAATGTCATAAAGATTGAGCACCAAAACATGACGGTACTAAAAGCACGCTTCTGTGTAAAAATCATTTTAATAGGGGCTTGTGCTTGTGTTTGATTACTGACATTTAATACGAAAACATGGTCGGGCTGATTTTGGTACTCAGGAACCAATTTAGATATAATATAACGCACTGCCTCATCTTTCTTTTTACGTACCAGATAATCAATCGACTCAGGTAAAAGCTTCATCATCGGCAGTAAAATAATTAGGGGAATACCCGCAATCATAAACATGATTTTCCAACCATATATAGGCACCAATACCGACCCTAAAGCGGCGGCTGCCATTCCGCCAATGGCATAACCACTGAACATTAAGGTGACAAAAAAGCTCTTAAATTTTCGGGGTGCATATTCACTCACCAGTGCGATTACATTCGGCATAACGCCACCTATGCCCACACCAGCCAAAAAACGAAAAATGGCAAACTGCGTTGTGGTCTTGGAAAAGCCACACAGTACCGTACATAAACTAAATAGAATAATACAGACGGCGATGACTTTTTTTCTGCTAATGTTTAAATGCTCAAGTTTGTCCGCAAGCGTACCGAAGATTAATGCACCAAACATCATGCCGAATAGAGCGATACTCCCGATAAATCCCGCAGTCACTGAATCAATGGCCCATTCTTTCATGAGTAACGGCAAAGCCACCCCATAAATGACCAGATCATAGCCATCAAAAATAATAATCAGTGTGCTTAACACAATGACACGCCAATGAAACGGGGTAAGTTTTGATTCATCAATCATCTGATTGATATTAATTTCCTGACTCATTTTTTCCTCCTTCCATAAGGAATTTTTAAACATTAAAATTTTTTGGTATAACTCAGAAAAACACGATTTTCGTTAAAATCATTGCCATAGCGAACTTGATAAGGAATAAACAACCATTGAAATGTCATGCCTTTGAGTGCAGGTGACTGAAATGCATAATTAACAATGACATTGGTTTCCTGTTCTTTATTACGCTGGCCTTGTGTTGTTTTAAAGTCATAGCCGTACACGTGCTTGAACAGGATATTTAGGCCTGAAATATAATCTTTAAAATCATAGCCATATATCAAGTGAACAGATTTTTCATTTGCTTTGAAAAAACCAGTTGCATTCCAGTTGATAAAATAAGTTTCTGGTAGAAAACCATCGGGCAATGGATAGGCATCCCCTATAATTTGCTGATACCCCAGACCAAATGTATGATTTTTATATTTAAGGGTTTCCAGTAAGCCAATATTTTGACTGTCTATATTATAATTTTGATTATCTTCACTGGCTTTAAAATATTTAGCCTTAGATAACAATGATAAATCTTCATTAAATTTTGTTAAATAATCTACCCCCAAATAATGCTTATTATAAAGATTTTCAAGATTACCATAATAATACTCCAGCTTCAGGTTCTTAAAAACCTGATAACGTATATCAATATACCTCAAACCATCTGAGTAATAGGTACTTCCATTTTTGGTAAAGGAAAGCTTATGAAATCCTTCCTGATTCCGCGGTGAAACGCTGCGAATAACGCCAATTTCCCCTGTTAAACGATCTGATCGTTTCGAATTTAAACTTACCCCCTGATACGAAGCCAAAAGCTGACGGCTACGATCTACTGCAGTAACTGGAAGATCAGGCCACAGCTCCCCAATACGCAACTCAGTTTGCTGATATTTAAGCTTTAATGTTGCACCATATTTAAGAAAATCACGTGCCTGTTGCTGTTTTTCAGTATCAAAAGGGAATACCGTATCTGCTACACCCTTATTGTGGCTTAAACGTACTGCATATTGCACAGAGCCATCAACGCCTATTTCAAGGTGTTCAATCGGTGTTTGATAATAATCAGATTGATAAAATAATGAAATCCCCTGTGACCAACCTCCAATATCCTTGATCTGAGCATTTTCATAATCACGATCAATATATGCATTTTTTAAATTTAATGTCCAATGGTCACTTGCAAGACTGGACGTTGAAATTAAGTTTAAACATGTTATTACTCCTAAAGATAAACTCACTTTATAAAAGAAAAACGTTGTTTTTGACCCCATCGTAAACATACCGACATCCTTCAATTTCAAAAAATAATGATCTTCCTGATCAATGCATGAAAAATATCATGCGTGATCCAATTTATTTATTTTATGAATACATGTCGATATCTATAAACACATATATTTATACTTTAAAAATATACTATAAGTGAAAAACACCCACCTTAACGGCTAAAAAAATAACCATTTACATATAATGAAACAGATACTGCTATTCTAAAATTTTCGCTATAGTAATATGTCTAAGGGCAATGGAATGATCTTGGAGAGAGATCAAAAAAGGATACTTTTTCAGACTTAGGGACTATACGTATGCATCTTTCTATGAATCAGGACTGGTATCAGGTAAAAAATCATTTTTACCATACGGGTCATTTGCCAACCGATATTCATCTTGACCCTCAACTTCTACAAATCTGGGAAAAAGCAAAAGCGTCTGGACTTAGCCCTGATAGTCCAGTTCGCTTGCCTGTTACAGAAACGCTGAGTCAGGAAGAAATCGAATTATCCAGAATGATTACTCCCTTAATGAAAAACATTTGGGAACTTTTTAAATACCAAAATATCTGTACTTTCTTTATGAGTACATCTTTTAAAATTATTGCCGAAAAGCAGGAGGAAACGGAGCATTCCCCCTATTATTTTTTGAAAACAGGCCATGTCCTCTCCCCTGAACAGTTCGGTGCGATTGCACCCTGTTATAGTATTGTGACACAGCAACCGCTGATCATGATGGGACACCAGCATTATCTAAATGCTTTTTCAGAATTTTCCTGTGCATCCGTACCTGTTTTTAATGGTCAGGGGAAAATTTTAGGCGCGCTGGATATCACTTCCTTTCGGGAACATCTTGCCAGCAACTGGTTAAGACATTTACTTTACCAAAGCTATGTGTTTGAAAATACATGGATTAAAGCAAATATCCATCCTAAGCATCAAATTTTATATTTTCAGCATTCTGAAGATCTCTTACAAACAGCGTATGCAGGACTGATTGAGCTAAATCAACATGGTCAAATTGTCAAAGCAAATCAAATGGCTTTGACTCTGCTAAACGTTAAGATTGAAGACCTATTGTCCACGCCTATTTCTCAGTATTTTAATTTCAATACACCATTGACTGAACTGCATCATCAAGTGGGTTTAATTCGTAGTCTGGATCAGGCGCTCTTTTATGCCCAGATTGCTACCACGACAGATCATGATATTTCAACTGAGCCTGTTTCCACTACGTTCTCTCTGCATAAGCATATTCAACGTTCCATTAAAATTTTACAGGCGGGCGTACCGCTCTTAATCACAGGTGAAACAGGCACAGGAAAGGAAGATCTTGCTAAAAAAATTCATCAAATTGTCGCACCTAATCAACCCTTCATTGGCTTAAATTGTGCAGCAATTCCCGAGCATTTATTAGAGTCGGAACTTTTCGGTTATGACGCTGGTGCATTTACAGGTGCGAACCCCAAAGGTAAAAAAGGGCTGATTGAATTAGCACATGAAGGGATTCTATTTTTAGATGAAATTGGCGATCTTCCGCTACATCTACAAGTGAAGTTATTACGCGTTTTACAGGAACAAGCATTCTATCGCGTGGGCGGA
>JASGGM010000193.1:0-4892 GCA_047605045.1 Acinetobacter sp.
ATGATATTATTCAGAATGTTGAACTTATTTTGGAGCAGGAAGAAGATGACTTTGTGCCTGCACCGTTTAGTCGAATCCCATCTCGCTATCAAGCCAATGTTATTGTCAGTAACTCGGCAAACAGTGGTGCACCTGTTATTTTTGAAGACTTCCCGACCCATTACAACTTGTTGGGCCATGTCGAACAGCTTACACAAAATGGCACCATTACCACCGATTTCACCCTGATTCGTGCAGGTACATTACACCGTGCCAACGGTGGTTTCCTCATGCTGGAAGCTGAACAATTACTTGAACAGCCGTACGCATGGCAAGGACTGAAACGTGCATTAAAGTCTGGTCAATTAAAACTGTCTTCGCTTGAACATATGCTGACCTTAACAGGTAGTATTTCAATTGAACCTGCATCAATCCCGCTACAAATCAAAGTGATTTTGATGGCTGAACCTGAAATTTACTATGAAATTTTAGAACTTGAGCCAGAATTAGGCAGTGTCTTTAAAATTCGTGCAGACTTTACCGACACCCTGCAACGTAACGAAGACAATGAACAAGCCTACATGCAACTCATTGCAGATTATGTTCAGGCCGATAAATTATTGCCATTTGACCGTTCTGCATTGGCAGCTCTACTGACCGATTCAAGCCGTCAGGCGGAAGATCAAAGTTCATTGTCACTACATGCCTTAACATTGGGTGATTTAATTCGTGAATCACATCACCATGCATCACAAGCAGGCGATAAAAGCGTCACTGAAAAACACATTAATCAAGCATTACAGCACCGCCAATATCGTCTGGGTTATTTGCGTGAACTGTATTGGCAAGACCTGTCTCGTGGTACACAACTCATAGAGACTCAAGGTTTCCGTCTAGGTCAAATTAATGCGCTATCCGTCATTCACTATGCCGATGTCGAATTTGGTTTACCTTCTCGTTTAACGGCATCCGTCTATCAAGGTGGCGGTGACATCCTCGACATTGAACGTAGTGTTGAACTGGGTGGCTCACTCCATGCCAAAGGCGTGCTGTTAATGTCGAGTTTCTTGAAAGCCCATTTTGGTCGTGAACAAATTTTACACTTCTCTGCTGCCTTGGCGTTTGAACAAAGTTATGGTCAAGTCGATGGTGATAGCGCGACCGTAGCAGAGCTTTCGGCATTACTATCAGCCATTAGTCAATTACCGATTGATCAATCCTGGGCCATTACAGGTTCGATGAACCAATTGGGTCAGGTTCAACCAATTGGCGGTGTAAATGCCAAAATTGAAGGTTTTTATGATGCTTGTAAATTGCAAGGCTTAACAGGCAAGCAAGGCGTGATTATCCCACGTCAAAACATGCAACATTTAATGCTTCGCCAAGATGTCATTGAAGCCGTGAATGATGGGCAATTCCATATTCATGCCATTGAAACGATTGATCAAGCGCTTGAGATTTTAATGGGTCGCCCAGTGGGTCAACTGGACAAAAAAGGCAACTACAGCAAAAATTCAATTTACGCTGCCGTCATGGAGCAACTTGAATATTGGCAAGCCATTGAAGACGGTGACATTGAGGAAGAGCAGGAAAAAAGCAAGAAGAAGAAAAAGAAAAAATCAAAGAAAGAGAAAGCGGAAACTGTAACCGAAACAGATGAAAATGCAAAAGTTTTGGTTGAACAGAAACCACAATCTTAATTGATTTTTGAAAACCATAAAGCCGACATCAGTCGGCTTTATGGTTCAATATTATTTTAAAGCTCGGCAACTAATTTGCCAAAAATGTGGCTACAACTTTGCCTTGTAATTCACGGCCTAACAATGGCGTGTTTTTACCTTGTGAAAGCAAATTGTCAGCTGTCACTTGCCAAGTCTGTTCAGGATCGACCAACACCCAACCTGACTCTGCTCGCCAACGTTCCACAATATTCAACACTTTCGCAGGCGCAATCGTAACTTTTTCAACCCATTGCAACGGCGTTAATACATTTTCACGAACCAACTGTGTACCCAGTGCCACAAAAGTATCAAAAGCTGTAATGCCTGCTTCTGTTTCAGCAAATGGCAGCATTTTTGCAGAAGCACTTAATGGCTCATGATGGGTTGAAATTGCATCAATCACACCAGATTGTACAGCTTCACGCAGTTGTTGTTTATCCAGTTCCGAACGCAAAGGTGGACGCACATGAGCCAAGGCATTAAAGCCATCTATCAATTCTTCGGTTAAATGCAATTGATGCATCGCAACATCGGCAGTCACAGGCAAACCTTTGGCTTTTGCTGCTTCAATCAATGCCACAGCTGCACCACTGGACAACAAACTAAAATGTGCTTGTACGCCAGTTGCTTCAATCATCAGTAAATATTTTGCAATCGCAATGGTTTCAGCAATCACAGGAATCATGGGCAAACCTTGACGAGAAGCAATAAACCCTTCGTGAACACAACCATCTTTGGCAATTTGGTGTTCTTCTGGATAGAACACTACAGTCATGCCAACACCTGCTGCATATTCAAGTGTTCGCAGTGCAACATCATCATCGGCAAAAGGTGCATTGGCATTAGACACCGCAATACAGCCACCTTTTTTTAGCCCTGCCATATTTGCAGGTTGTAAACCGTTTAACCCCTGCGTTTGCGCACCAATAATATTCAAATGAATATTGCCATCAAGCCATGCTTTTTCAATCAGACCATGAATTAACGCGCCATTGTCTTGCACAATGGGTTGAGAATCTGGCGGCGTAATTACGTGTAAAATACCATTTTCACGTGCTGCCTTACCTTCTGATGCCAATGTGCCATGCTGTTGTTGCCCAGGTTCTCGCAAACGGGCACATAAATCCACCATTGTTGGGATTAACCACTGACCTTCGCCGTCAATAACCTGATCAACCTGATCCAGATGGGCAACGATTTTACCTTGTTGAATAAATACAGTCTGAATACTATCGCGCTGCTGGATAGGATCAAGTACACGTACATTTTCAATTTTTACATTGCTCATGATTTTTTCCTTATCCTACGATTGCGTCGATTAAACCTTTTTCTTGTAGCTGCCCTTGCATCGCCAAAGCAAGCACTGCCATACGTACGGCAATACCATTGGTCACCTGATGCAAAATCACCGACTGCGTACCATCCGCAATGCTTGATGCAATTTCAACACCACGATTCATTGGACCAGGATGCATGACAATACAATCAGGTTGGGCCAGTGCCAAACGCTTCTCATTCAAACCATACATCTTATGAAATTCAAGTTGTGACGCCAATGCAGGCGACTCAATGCGTTCATTCTGAATACGCAACGTGATGATGACATCACAGCCTTCAATGCCGTCATCCATCGTGTTAAACATCCGTACGCCTTCGCCATATTCATCAAACGCAAATGGCAATAAGGTATTTGGTGCGATCACACGAATATCTTTACAACCCAAAGTTTGTAGTGCTGCAACATCGGAACGTGCCACCCGTGAATGCTTGATATCACCAATAATGGCAATACTAATGTCTTCAAATGATTTTTTTGTTTCACGGCGAATCGTCAGCATGTCTAGCATTGCTTGCGTTGGATGGGCATGACGACCATCTCCAGCATTAATAATCGCTACATGCGGACAAACATCTTTGGCAATAAAATGCGCCGCTCCCGATGAGGAGTGGCGCACTACAAAAATATCGGCTGCCATTGCTTCCAAATTCCAAAGGGTATCCCTTAATGTTTCCCCTTTGGCCGTACTGGATCGGGCAATATCAATATTCAGAACATTGGCTGAAAGCCGTTTTGCAGCTGCTTCAAATGTCGTGCGGGTACGTGTGGAATTTTCAAAGAAAAGATTCATTACCGTTCGTCCTTCAAGTAACGGTGAGGTAATGAGTTGATTATTGTCGTTGATAAAGGTTTGAGCCGTATCAAGAATTTGAGTGAGGGTCGTTTTGGAAAGACCTTCTATAGTAAGAAAATGTTTTAAATTTCCGTGTTCATTCAGTTGAATCTGACTAGGTTGATGTAATGCTGCAACGTGCATAATGGATTCCTATAGGTCGAATCTCGAAAACGTGCCTAGTGTAGCCGAAATTTATGTATTTCGCTGAATAAGTTTGCAGTTTTTTGAGGCTATACATTCGATATTTATCAAGATTATTTTCAATAAAATGCGCTAAAAATAGCGTTCTGAATCTAAAAAAGCCATTCATATCCAGCCGAATCAAGCACATCTCCCGATAAAAAAAACCGTTTGGCTTCAAAATACGGTACACTTTGCACGATTGTTAATTGGTTTTCTGGTTTATTAATTTTATGAATACATCTTTGCGTTTATCTACATTCTGGGTGACTTGTGCCGATGGTTTGGAACTGCTCCTTGAAGATGAAATTGCCCAACTCGGTGCGACCAATGTAGAGCGTAAAGCAGGTCGTTTAATTTTTAAAGGAACGCTTGAAACCGCTTATCGTATTTGCATGTGGTCACGTTTAGCCTCTCGTGTGGTTACACCTATTCATGAACAACCCATTGACTTTAGTCATGACGCCCGTGATGTTGCTGAAGAACTTTATGAAGGTGCTCTCAATTTTGACTGGTCTTTAATTTTTGCACCGCAAAGTACCTTTGCCATTCGTTTACATGTCGATCGTGACATCAAGGTCAATAGCCAATTTGCGACCTTACGTGTGAAAGATGGCGTCGTGGACAGTTTTATGGAAGCTGTCGGTAAACGTCCTAGCATCGACACCAAAGAACCTGAAATTACCCTTTATGTGTTAGCAGGCAAAGAAAAACATATTTATTGCCTTGATTTATCTGGTGATTCTTTGCATAAACGTGGCTATCGCCGTTACATGACAGATGCACCAATTAAAGAGAATCTGGCTGCTGCCATCTTGCATAAAGCCAAATTGACTGA